>JAAYBA010000280.1 GCA_012719085.1 Planctomycetota bacterium | reverse complement strand
TTCGGCGTGGCGGCGATGGGGATGATGTGCCTGTTCGGGATCGTCTATATGTACACGTCGATCCTCGGATGGCTGATCGCTCCATCGGGGCTGATCTACGGCGCGGTGCTTCTCGTGTCGCTGGTCGCCTTTGCCGTGCTCTTCCTGCTCGGGCGGCGCAAGCGATGGGGTTGGCTCAAGGCCCTTTCGCTGGGCGGCGCTTCGGTGCCGGCGCTGCTGGCGGCGCTGGTTGCGGCCGGCCCGTTCATCCTGCCGGAGGCCGATTCCGCCAGGACCGAAAAGCCCAACCAGGCATCGCGCGCGACCTCGCCTAGCGGCATGTACGTGCTCACGGTGCCGATCGAGCGATCGACGACGCAGAAGGGACCGCTGGGATACGGCTTTCCCTATTGGCACGTCACCATCTCGGACCCGAACGGCCAGGTTGTCTATCGGGACGCGGAGGACAAATTCGACAGCCTCCACAGCATCTACTGGGCCTGGGGCGACGGTGACATCGTCTGGCTCTACAACAGCGACGACGGCAGCGTGTATTATTACCAGTGCAGCGACGGCCGATGGGCAAGAGGCCGGTGGGGCAGCGGCAAGACCGGCTATGCCGAGCAGGACATCGCGCCGCCCGCTTCGCTGTACCCCAGCTACGTCTCGCCCGGACCCGTGCAGAACCTCGGCACGCCTTGGCAACTGTCCGGGTTTGGCGGCGGCGCGGACCCGAACATGCCGGTGATGGTCTTTTTCAGGAATGTCGAGACCGGTCAAAGCATGATGCTCGCCAAAGGCGAATCGAAGAACGGCGTGACACTCCTGGACGCCAGTTGGGACAAGAAGCAGGCGGTCGTGGAGATCAAGGGCAGGCAATTCACCCTCCCGTCCGGCCCGGCCCGATGATCGCCGCGATCGCATGGGGCTTCGGCGGTTGCCTTGTCATGTGTCTGGAATCCTGAGGTGTGAGCTTGTATGACGGGTATCCGGAAATACAGACGAGCGAAGGCTCCGTGGCGGGACCGAGCGACCCGGCCGGCGAAGAGGCCCAGGGAGTTTCTCCTGCGTGAGTACCTCCTGGTTGCCGGCCTGATCATGGCGGGCTTGGGCGCGTTCTTCGGGGCCCACGAGTACGACGTCTACTGCGTCGGCCGGTTGGAGGGGATCGATAACAGCCGTCTGGGGACCGAGTATGTCCCCGAGGTGCCGCCGGGCGATCCGGACCGCCGGACTGCCGCCGTGGCGGGATTCGCCGTGGCGGCTCTCGGAGTTGCGATAGCGGCGCTGGCTCTGGTCTTCTGGGGGCTCGATATATACACTGTGCGCGGTCGGACCGTGATGGAGCGGACGGTGGAGACTCGCTCCCGTGAGAAGAGGACATCAGGACACCGATTCGGTTGGGACTGATTGCATTGCCGTGGTGGGTGGCGTTCGGTGTGTTCCTGTTCTTGGATTTGTGCCTGCGATACCCCGTGGCGGGTGCCGCGTTGCGTCTGCTGATGCCGCTGGCCTTGTTGTGTAACCTCGTCGGCATCGCAATGGGTCTCGGGCGAATCCGCCGCGACAGCCGCAGGGCGGTCGTGACGGCACTCGTCCTGAACGCTGTACCGCCGGCGTTTTTCGCCACCTTCTTCCTGTGGCTCTTTTTCGGCTTCAAGAT
>JAAYBA010000279.1 GCA_012719085.1 Planctomycetota bacterium | reverse complement strand
TCGCGCGCCAGTTCGGGGGGGACGACGGCCGAAGCCCGCAGCTTCTCCAGCGATTCGGCGTTCTCGGCGGCGCGGGCGGCCGCCAGGTCGGAGAGCACGTGGGGAATCTCCTCTCGCAGCGACAGCAGATGGGCGAAGGCGCGCCCGTCGAATTCGAGCAGTTCGCAGTCCGTCGCGGCGGTCATGGTCGCGCTTCGCGGCAGGCCCGTCAGCAGGCTCATCTCACCGAAGAGCGCCCCTGGGTGCAGCTCGAACTCGATCGGCCGGGCGGCGTCGGTGTTCGCGATGCTGCCCTTGACGGTCCCCTGGACCAGGACATAGAACGATTCGCCTTGATCGTTCTGATGCATCAAAGTCTCGCCGTACGTGAAGCGGGTGCGTTTCACATCCCGCGCGACGCTTCTCAGCTCGTCGCGGCTGAGCATGCAGACGCCCTCGGAATCGGCCATGAGCTTGCGCCCGAAATCGCTGCGGACGAGGTCGTCGACGATGCGCTCGATCTCCGAGGCCAGCGGCTTCTCGAATCGCTGGGCGTGCACCGCCTGCATGAAGTTGTCGAGCAGCCGGCCGCTCATCGGGAACGGGATCTCGATCCCGCGGCGCTGAAACTTGTACCAGACCAGCCGCAGCACGCCGCCTTCGATCGTCGTGCGCCGCTGATACTGGGTCGACCAGAATCGAAGAACGTACTCGATGCAGAAATCCTTGAAAGCGACGACGCGTGCGGACGGGGGCGGGTCCTTCTCGACTGTGGGTGCTTCGTTCGCGGCCTCCTCCAGGGCGGCGATCACGTCGCCCGGCGGATCGTTGTAGCTGGCGCTCACAATCACCTGGTGTCGGCGCAGGGGTGTGGGCGAGGAGAAATTGCGAAGGGTCGCGTCGGCGAGTTTGCCGTTGGGAACAATCACGATGTGGCCGCTGCGGGTGCGCAGTCGCGTTTCGCGCCAGTTGACGAGGATTACCTGTCCGATCGTCCCGTCGACCTCGATCCAGTCGCCCACCGATATTGAGCGACTCGCGTGCAGAGACATCCCCGCCAGCAGATTGCCCAACACCCCCTGCATGGCGAAGCCGAGCACGCCGGTGACGATGGCGGTAGAGGTCAGCAGGACGGTGATCTTCAGGCCCAGTTGATATCGGATCAGCAGGAAGGCCACGCCCAGCATCAGGGCCAGGCGGAGCAGGCCTCTCGTAAGGCGATTGAGGGGGCAGGCCCGGCCCATCTGCACGAACGACTCGACGAACAGGCCCTCGACAAGCCGCACCATCGCGTGGACCGCCCAAAACGTCATCCAGGCCTGGTGATACGACACCCAGACCTCCGTGCGGTGGACCCAGTGAATCAGCGGAAAGGAGAGCATCAGAACGAATACGGAGAACGCGACGTAGCTTGCCAGTGTGGCGACAAACTGCCGTCTCGAACGCGGCGGCGATTCGACCCCTTCCGGGGGCAGGTAGCGACGACGCAGAGGAAGCGCCAGCAGATACGCGACGAAGAGCACCGTTGACGCCAAAGCGATGTTCTGAACGTAGGGCAGTAGCGGTTCAAGCCATTTCCACATGGGGAACGTCTTCCTATATCACGATCCATTGTCCGGCCCGCGCCAGCGCGGCGCCGGGAGACACGTCTTTCACTTGTTGCTCCAACGCGCGCAGCGTCGCGTCGTCGGCCGCCGGCGCGTGGTGTCCGAGAAGCACTCGCGGAATCCCCGTCGATGCGGCGATCTCCAGGCCATCCTCCCACGAGGTATGTCCCCAGCCGGCAAAGGCCTCTCGTTGCACCCGGCCGAAGTGGGCGTCGATGACGAGCAGATTCGCCGGCTCGGGGGTGGTGCACAACATCCTGAATGCGGTCTCTTCTGCAGGGGTGCGCTTCTCCCACTCCAGATCGGTGGCGAAGACCACGGACTTCCCGGAGATGGAGTCTTCGATGCGATAGGCCACGCATCCGCCGGGATGCGGCACAAGACAACCGCAAACCCGCAAGTTCTGGCGGACCGTCAGGCATCCGTCCGGCCTCGGCAAGGCCACGAACTCGATGTGCGCGTTCATCCGCTCCCAGGAGACCGGCCAATAGGGCGGGGCGAGCAGCTGCGTCACGGCGTCGCGAACGCCGCCATCAGCAAACGTCGGACCGATGAAGTTGAACGACCACTGTGCCTTGTAGAGCAGTGGGTTCATCGTCAGTCCGATCAGGTGATCGAGGTGGTAGTGCGAGAACAGCACGGTGACCTTGCCCGGCTCGGTCTGGGCTAGTTGTCCCGCGACAGCGCGCATCCCGGTGCCCGCGTCGAGCACTAGCCGTTCACCGTGAGAGCCGACGAGCAGCAGCGAGGTCGTATCGCCGCCGAACTCGTCGAAACCGCTCCCGATGGCCGGTTGGCTGCCGCGCATTCCGCCGATGAAAAGCCGCATGGTCATTTCTGCGTCAGCTCCCACACGCCGTCCCACGATTCCGGCCGGTTCGCCGCCAATTCCGCACAACGCCGAGCGTACCGCTGGGCGGCTGGATCGTCGGGCAATCCTCGAAATGTCTCCTCTGCCTTGGCGAACTGCCCCTCGCGAAAGAGCGTCAGGCCGGCCGCAAATGCACTCCACTCCGCCGGCACCGCATCGGCTGCGAATCCGGTCAACTCGTACACGGTCACGGCGCTCTTGCGACCTACCACCCGCAGGTCGGCCAGCACTCGGCCGGTGAACGCAGCGGACGCCAGTTGCCACGTGCTCTCTGAGACCATCGTCTCGGTGCCAAAGGCCTTGTTGGCGCCCTCCAGGCGGGAGGCGAGATTCGCTGCGTCACCCAGGATCGTGTAGTTGAATCGCTTGCGCGAGCCCATGTTGCCCACGACCACATCGCCCGTGTTCAGCCCCACCCTCATCCGCAGCACGGCCCCGGTCCGCTGCTGGAAACCGTCCCGAAGCTCGGCCAGTCGGCGCTGGCAGCGCATCGCGGCGCGACAGGCGCGGACCGCGTGGTCCGGCTGCGCCAGCGGCGCGTTCCAGAACGCGATGATGGCGTCGCCCTCATACTTGTCGAGCGTGCCGCCTTCTTCCATGATGATGTCCGTCATCTCCGTGAGATAGTCGTTCAGAAGAGTCGTCAGCTCGACCGGCCCCAGCTTCTCGGAGAAACTGGAGAAGCCCGCCAGGTCCGTGAACATGATCGTCAACTCGCGTTTCTCGCCGCCGAGCTGGAGATGCCTGGGGTCGCGGATGATCTTCTCGATCACGTCGCCGCTGAGGTAGTGCCGGAACGCCTGTTTGATAAACGCCTTCTGCCGTCCCTCCGTCCAGTAGTTTGCGGCCAGCGCTCCCACCATCGCCAGCCCGGAGGCGCCGGCCTGGGCAGCGACCGGCCACCACCATCCTCGGGCGTAGGCGGCGAAGCCGACCAGAATCGGCATCGCCAGCCAGGCCACCGCAAGAGGTCCGGCCTGCCACCAGCGACCGCCGTAGGTCAACGACAGGGCCGCACCGATTGCGGTAGCCAGTACGGCCAGCGCGACGACGGGCACTTTGGCCTCCGCGATGAAGGAATCGGTGAGGAGGTTGTCGACGAAGGCGGCGTGCAGCACGACACCAGGGCATTTGGGATTGACCGGGGTCGGTCGTAAATCCAGCAGGGCCGGTGCGCTGCATCCGACGAAAACGTAGGCGTCTTCGAACGTCTCGGGCGAAAGCACCGGCGTCTCGCCGTCGCGCAGGCGCAGTTCCGACTGGATGACCGCCGCGGCGGAAACCGCCTCCGGCAGGCCGTGGCGACCTCGGAACCTAAGGATGGCGTCACCCCGCGTATCGAGAGGAACGATCTTGTCGCCGACGTGAAGCCGCCCGTTGTGGGTGGTGATCGTCGTTGGCTGTGCGGCCAGATACGTTGCCAGCCCCAGCGCCGGGATCTCGACCTTGTCGAAGCGGCAGAATGGGGAAACCCGCCGGAACACGCCATCAGCGTCCGGCACGCCTGCAACGTGTCCAAGAGCCACAGCGCCTGTCGCCACTTCCGGCACCGGGAACAGCAAGTGGTTGGGCTCAGTCGTCGTCGCGATGCTCGTCGTGACGCCCGGACGCGGCATATAGTCCGGCCATGTCAGGCGACTTCCGCCCGGCATCAGGGCCAGGACCGCCAGCGTGCCGGCTTTCAGAGCCTGTCCCATCGCCTCATCGTCCGGAACTCCGTAGACCGAGGACTCGGTGAACAGCAGATCCAGGGCCAGCGCGCGGGCCCCGCCCCGCTGGCAGAACGCAGAGATCGC
>JAAYBA010000035.1 GCA_012719085.1 Planctomycetota bacterium | reverse complement strand
GCCTCCTGCCCGGCGCCCTCGGCGACGAGGACTCCGCCCGCGACGACTCGTTCAGCGACGGCCTGCTCGAGTACCCCCACTACACCCGCCCCGAGACGTTTCGCGGCATGAAGGTCCCCGACATCCTCCTCTCCGGCGACCACGGCAAGATCGCCCAGTGGCGACGCGACCAGTCCCTCGAACGCACCCGCCAACACCGCCCCGACCTGCTTGACGACAGGGACAGCCGCCGGTAGCATCGGGCCTGGCTGCTTTGCAGTCCCATCCGGCCTCGGCCGGAAAGATTCGAATCGCGGGATGTGGGAGAGCGCTCATGCGATGTCCGACGTGCGGTGGCGAGAACATAGACGGAACAACCGAGTGCGTTTCGTGCGGCCAGCCGTGCCCCGTGTCCCAGTGCCCGCCGCCGACCGTGCAGATCAAACTCAGCGGTGCGGCTGTCGCTTCTGCCGTCCTGGCGGCGCTGGCCTAGCTTTGTCTCGTGCCTGCTGTGATTGCGGAGATGGATCGATACATTCTGAATCCCGACTCGGACTTCGTCAAATCCGCGGCCCTGGTGACCCTCTTTGGCACCCCCCTTGCGTTCATCCTGGGGATCGTCGGCCTGGTCGAAATCAGCCGAAGTGGTGGCCGCCGAACGGGACGCGGTTTTGCCGCGATCGGAACGAGCGTTCCGCTGGCATTGGTTCTCGTGATGACTTACGCACCGTCCATCGGTCGCCCGACTCCGGTGCCGAGGATGACTTGCGGCGTGAATCTGGCGGGGATTGGCAAGGCGATGCTGATCTATGCCAACGATTACGATGACAAGCTGCCCGTTGCAGGGGGACGGGGCACGGTCTGGGGGCCGGGATTGGCCGACTGGCGCAGCGAGCGCCGCGCTGTTGCCTTCGGACTCGATCCCAACGGTTCCGGCGGGCAGGCGACGATTAGTTCGAGCCTGTACCTGCTCGTTCGGTACATCGAGGTTCCCACAAAATCCTTCGTTTGCAGCAAAGACAGGGGGATCAGGGACTTCGATCCAACGAAGTACCGCATCGACGGCAAGAGACTGACGGACGTCTGGGACTTTGGCCCGAATCCGGCCAAGCACTGTAGCTACGCCTATCATCAACCCTATGGCCCGCACGGCCTCACAACATCACATCCGCCGGGGCTGGTTGTGGCAGCCGATCACAACCCGTGGATCGATGGGCCGAAATGGAAGGCCGACGACTTCGCTGCATTCCGACCGGTTGCGGGGTCTGCCGCTATTGGTGATGAGACGGGGCTGGGCAACGCAAAGGCCCACAGGCGAGACGGCCAGAACGTTCTGTTCCTCGATTCGCACGTGGAGTTCATGCGCCGGCCTTTCCGCGACATCGAGAACGACAACATCTACACCGCCTGGGACGGCGACGACAAGGCCCGCGGGCGGGCGCCGACGCCATACGACAGCCAGCCGGCCGATCCAAGCGATTCGCTGCTTCTCAACGATCCGCCCGTGAAGCGGTAGGGCGGTAGACCTCGGCCGCACGGCGACCTACAAATGGTGGGCGTGGCCCAGCCTACGGGGGGGCGCGTGGGGAATGCTGGGGTGTGCCCCGACATCCTGCTCTCGGGTGACCACGGCAAGATCGCCCAATGGCGACGCGACCAGTCCCTCGAACGCACCCGCCAACACCGCCCCGACCTGCTCTGAGATCGTCGACGGCAGGGTGTCGGATGGGCATATCCCGTGCCCACGCTGATTTGCTGTACTCAGTGGCGGAGAGGATATCCTCCTTGCAGTGACCGCTCCTGTCGCAGTCGAGCCCAGAGGCATTCCAAGTTTGGGTAATGGTCCACTTCGAAATGACTGTTTGGCTTGATCGTACCGTACTCTGCAAGGACCAACAACCGAATCGGGTGATTCCTTGGCCATAAGTGCACTGCAAAAAGGGGATTATGTTCATCGTCGCCAAATTCTATTAACAGTCGTGCATCAAAGCGATGTAGAATGTAAAGTAAATAAGTCCCCAGATAATGTTGGGAAGACTATGGAGTATTGACGTGCGTGAGTTCTTCGGCATCAGGAGATTACATCATGGCAGCGGTACAGGGACAAATGAAGTGTAAGTTATACCCAAGCGCTTTTTCAGGCGAAGTGGTTTTTCAGGTCACTACAACGGTAGGGAAAGACTACGAGGGAGTGGCCCCGAAGCACTACGTTCAGCCCACTGCGGCGCCGACCGAAGGTGGTACAGATGGCTGTGTAAAGGTACGGGTCCTCAGTAATGGCGGCAACGAGGCTCGGGTTTATGTCCCCGACGGACAGATTCTGACTGTTTCAGCCGATAAGGTCCACGCATCGTAGGCGAGCGATATGTACCTCTCTGATGTTGACTTGCGTAAGGCAGTGGAATCAGGTGATCTTATTGTCAGCCCTGTTCCCAAGGACGAGATAGGGCCCACATCGATAGATCTACACTTGGGCCCCGTTGATGAAGCCAAAGTATGGGATTTTGCGGCACTTGCCAAGCACAACGAGGAATTGGGCCTTCGTGCGAGAGAACTGAATGTCGCGAGGATGACATACGGAACAGTCTCCAGAAAGTTCCTCGTTCAGCCTCCGCGTGAGGCGAATGTTGGAGACGGGCTCGTATTCAGGCGAGAAGATGCTATAATACTGCGCCCTTACGGTTTCGTCGTATGGCAAACAGAAGAGATCGTTGGTACCCCTGAGAGGGATCCAAAGTATATCTGTTTCATTGACGGCAAGAGTACTCGGGCGAGGACTGGTCTGGTTGTGCACCTGACGGCGCCCACGATCCATGCCGGTTGGAGTGGCAACATAACACTGGAGATGACCAACTGTGGTCCTTTGGATTTGGTTCTACACGCCGGGGATGCCATCGCTCAGATCACAGTAGCGCAGATAACTCAGCCACCAGCCCTGAATGTAAGGTTATATCAGGCGGCTACATATGGCCAAACAAGTGTCTGTGGTGCTGACCCCGATTCGGCTTCGCAGTCCGGCTGAATGACATTCCAAGGCGTTTGTCCAACTGTCCATTAGCTTGTCACAGGACTCAGGGGGATGCCGTGCTTCCTCGTTGCCTCAACCCTCTGGCTTATCTCTTTGGATTGACGATGGCTACTCATGATAGTCCCACAACAAGCGAGCGGTTCGGGCCTTCGAGGGTGAGGGCAGCATGGTTCTTGTTGGTATACACGGAGAGCCAGACACTTTCGCGGTAGGGCATCGGAGGCCGTGTGGGTGGTAGGGGCGAATAATCCTCTGCCCTTGCAGGGTTTCGATGGCGGCGAGGAGGGGTGCGAGTGGCCGGGCATTTCTTTTTCCGGGGGGCTGAACATTTTTTTCCGTGGGGGGTAGAAAACGCGCCATAGCATATTCCGCCGGTCGAGGGTTGTTGCTATTTTGATTGAAGAAATCATCTCATGTTTGCCGAAGGGTGCCGGCAGAGTCTCACGAACGCACCCAACCGTCCCAAACCTTCTGCATGAGGCAGACGACCTGTAAAGGAACGAACAAACGATGGAAGCAAAACCTGGATCCGCGAATCCAAGACCGCCCGACAAGGGCAAAGCGACCTCCGGCGGGACCAAATCCCTTGGGCCGGTCCCCAACCTCGAGGAGCACGTCAACAGCGAGTGGTGGCGGCAGATCTTCAACTCGACCTACCTCAAGACCGACGGCGACGTGGTGGACGATCTTGGCGTGACCGCCAAGGAAGTGGACGCCTTCTGCGAGATCCTCAAGCTCCAGAAGGACCAGCGTCTGCTCGACGTCTGCTGCGGCCAGGGTCCGGACGTGCTCGAATTGGCCCGTCGCGGCTTCGGCAACGTCGAGGGGCTCGACCGCTCGCACTATCTGATTCAGAGGGCCCGGACGCAGGCCAAGAAGGAAGGCCTGAACGTCCGGTTCAAGGAGGGCGATGCGCGCAAACTACCTTACGCCACCGACACGTTCGACGTGGTAACGATCCTGGGCAACAGCTTCGGCTACTTCGAGACGATCGAAGACGATATGCGCGTGCTGAAAGAGGTGCGGCGCGTGCTCAAGCCGTGGGGCCGCCTGCTGATCGACGTCGCCGACGGCGAGTACCTGCGGCGCAAGTTCCAGCCCCGCAGTTGGGAGTGGATCGACAAGCACTATTTCGTCTGCCGCGAGCGGTCGCTGTCGCTGGACAAGCAGCGTCTGATCTCGCGCGAAGTGGTCACCCACGTCGAGAAGGGCGTGGTGGCCGACCAGTTTTACGCCGAGCGGCTCTACAGCCGCAAGGGCATCCAGGAGCTGCTGACCAGGGCGGGCTTTGCCGACGTGATCGTCCACGGGCAGATCTCCGGCGACTCCCAGCGCAACCAGGACCTGGGCATGATGGAGAAGCGCATCATGGTCACCGGGTCGGTGCGGAAGGAGTGGACGCCCCGCAAGCGCAAGAAAGACTTCAAGAACGTCACTGTTCTATTCGGCGACCCGGCCAAGCCGGACCCCCTCAAGCCGCTGTGCGTCTTCGACGACGACGATTTCTACACGATCGACCAGCTCAAGAACGCCCTGCGCGAGCTGGACGCCTATCGCTACACCTACCTGAGCAGCCACGACACCCTGATCGACGACCTGCGGAAGCTGATCGGCAAGACGGATTTCATTTTCAACCTGTGCGACGAGGGCTTTGGCAACGACCCGCGCAAAGAGCTGCACGTGCCGAGCCTGTTGGAGGTGCTGGGCATCCCGTACACGGGCGGCGGGCCGCAGTGCCTGGCGTTCTGCTACGACAAGTCGCTGGTTCGCGGCGTGGCCAAGGAGATGCAGGTCCCGGTGCCCGAGGGCTTCTTCATCAAGCCGGAAGACAGCACGTTTGAGCTGTCGTTCGCCTTCCCGGTGATCTGCAAGCCGAACTTCGGCGATTCCAGTTTCGGCATCACGCAGCGCAGCGTCAGCAACACCGTCGAGGAGCTGGTCAACGCGATCACGGAGATTCGCGAGAAGTTCGGCTATGAGAAGCCGATCCTCGTCGAGGAGTTCCTGACGGGCAAGGACTTCACCGTGGGGATCATCGGCAACCCGCCGGAGTCGTATACGGTGCTGCCGATCATCGAGGAAGACTACTCGATGCTGCCGCCCGAGCTGCCGCGTCTGTGCGGCTACGAGGCCAAGTGGCAGCCGGACTCGCCGTACTGGCAGATCAAGTCGATTCCCGCCCAACTGCCCGATGCGACGGAGAAGCTGGTCGTCGAGTGCTGCCTGAAGCTGTTCGAGCGGCTCGAATGCCGTGACTATTGCCGCTTCGACTGGCGGCTCGACGCCCAGGGCACGCCCAAGCTGCTCGAAGTCAATCCCAATCCCGGCTGGTGCTGGGACGGACACATGGCCAAGATGTCCAAGATTGCCGGCATCTCCTATTCCGAAATGCTCGAAGCGATTCTCAAGGCTGCCGAGGACCGTCTCGGACTCCAGGCCGCCCGCGCCAAGACCGCCAACGGCACCCGCAACGGCCAGGCCAACGGCATCGTCGCCATCGACGCCCTGCGAACCGCTGCCGAGGCCGAGTGCCCCAAATCGTGACACGCAACCCGCCGGAGAGGGGCGCCCCCGCGCCCCTCTCCGCGTCGCTCGTCAGGGAAACAGCCCATCCGCGCACCGCTCTGGCCCATGCCATTTCATCCCAAGCGAAGGAATCTGGTTGCGAATGGAACCGCTATGGTCTCTGGCCAGACCCTTCGACTTCGCTTCGCTTCGCTCAGGGTGACAAGAAGCCGGCTGATCTGTCACTTGAGAATGGAATGGGCCCAGGACTGTGTCATCTCGACCGGAGCCTTGGCGCGAGCCAAGGCGCAGCGGAGAGATCTGGTCGCGAATGAAAAGCTGCCTGCCCCTGTTGTGCGGCCCTTTCGCGCGAGCTTCGCCCTCGCTTGACGGGCAGGGCATGCCGGCATAGAATGCGTCGCGTGAGGTTGGGACGTGCTCTGTCCCGATCGTGGTTGGCTCTTGGGGATCGGCAGGGGACTATGGTGACAGGGATTTCGCAGGATGTGGTCGAGCGGTTTGTGGGGGCGTGTCGCGAGGCCCAGCGGCGCGGGCTTCTGCGGTGCAGCAGCGGGAACCTCTCGCAGCGGGTCGATGGCGGGCGGATGCTGGTGACGGCGACGCGGAGCTGGCTGGGCCGGCTGACCGCCGATGACGTGGTGCTGTGTCGGATCGACGACGGCGCGTGCCTCGACGGCCGGCGGCCGACGGTGGAGGTGAACCTGCACGCGGGCATCCTTCGCTCCCGGCCGGAGATCGACGTCGTGTTGCACTTTCAGTCGCCGCACGCCACGACGCTGGCCTGCTGCGAGTCGCGCGGCGTCAACTTCTTCGTGATCCCAGAAATCCCCTTTTACATCGGCCCGATCGGATGCGTGCCGTACCTGACGCCGGGTTCGCAGGAGCTGGCCGACGCCGTCGTCGAGGTCATGCGGAACCACAACCTGGCGCTGATGGCCAACCATGGACAAGTCACCGTGGCGCGTGACCTCGATCACGCGATCCAGAACGCCGAGTTCTTCGAGCTGGCCTGCCAGATCATTATCCACGGAGGCGAGAAGGTGACACCGCTGAGCGACGAAGCCGCGCGCAACCTGATGGCCCTCGGCGCCGTCTGACCGAACGCAACGCCGCCTGTGACACTCAGCGCCCGGCGGTCGGGCGGGAGCAGGCGTCGGCCAGTTCGAGGAGGCGCCTGACGAGGAGCTCGCCGGTTCGCTCGCCGAGGCAGGTGCGGGTGATGTAGTTGTAGCGGTCGAAGCTGTCGAAGTCTTCCTTCGTGAGGATGTAGCCGAAGGCGTCGTTGGTCAGGCCGAAGAGGAAGTTGTGCCGGCCGTGCATCTTGCGTTTGAGGTAGTAGCCGATGTTGGGCATCGCCTCACCCGGCATCGTCGCCATCTGGGCGTCGCCGAGGTTCACGACGTGGATCCGCGTGGCGATGTGCCCGTCGTCGTCGAGCGTGAAGCCCAGGGGCGAACGCTGCACGACGGTCCGCAGCATGTCGTTCTCGACCGGCAGGCGCACGATCGCGCTTTCGCAGACCAGCGCCGGGTCTTCCTGGATCGCCGCATTGCTGACGATGCGCAGCGTTTCGTCGGCCAGCAGGTGGCCGATGCGAATGCACTCGTCGCACGTCCGGACGTCCTTGCCGTCGGGGCCGCGACAGTCGGCGGTGACCATGCCGCCGAGCGCCGAGTTCATGAAGAGGCCCACGCCGCCGCCCCTCGCTTCGATCCGCTCGTACAGAGGTCCGACGAAGTCGGGACTGAGGATGCCCTGATCGGCGCCGAGGACTTCGGGGTGGCAGGCGTAGTTGACGAGTGTGGCGATCGGGTTGCGGTCGCGATCCACGACCTGGACGACGTGACATCGCGGATCGTAGAGCGTCTCGGCGTAGTAGTTGTAGGCGATCTTGCCTTGGGCGTTTCCCGTAGCGATCCTGACGGCCGCGGGCTGTAGACCGGCCGCTGCGGCGTCGATCGCCCCGGCCAGCGCCGCGCAGACGCTGTCGAGATAGGCCAGGTCGCACGAGGTCTTGCCTTCCCGGTCGGGAAAGCCATAACAGTCCGGGGCGCTGTGCGTGTGCGTGGCGCCGATCAGGATGTTGGCGGCCGGCACGCGCGACACCTGCGCGCGGACCTTCTCGCAGAGCACGCCCGGGAAGCCGAGGAAGTCGGTGCTGCAAATCGCGATGCGCGTCCCGTCCTGCTCCAGCACGAGCGCCCGGACGGTCAGCTCGCCCATCTTCCTCGTCGTCGGGTTCGACGGCCCGACTCCGCCGGAGACGGGCAGCAGCGGCTCAGGCGTCACACAGCGCACGGCGATCGCCGCGCGAAACTCGGCCGACGCCGACCCTGCAAACAGCAGGCCCAACGCCGTAACGATACACGCCAGAGTGAGAAACGGTCTGCGTCCCATGCCTGTCTCCTTTGCCGTCCCTGTTGTTCGACCGACGCGGGCCATTGTAGATCGTGCGTCCCCGCACGACAAGGGCGCCATCGGTCGCGTAGGGGCGAGGCGTGCCTCGCCCTTCCCATCGTGTGCGGAGATGGCGCAGAAAAAAGGGCGAGCGGGGACGCTCGCCCTGCGGGGCCAAGTCTGCGTTGTGGGTTCAGACCTTGTTCAGGTCGAAGCCGTCACGATACTCGGCTTCGACGAACTTCTGCGCCTCGGGCGCGTTGGTGACCTTCATGTTGGGTCCGTCCCAGAGGATTTTTCTGCCGGCGCGGATGGCGACGTCGCCGAGCAGGACGAACTCGGTCAGGCGGGCGCCGTAGCGGAAATCGCTGCACGCCTTCGGCCCGCCCTTGCAGGCGTCGAGCCAGTCGCGATGGTGGCCCTTGCTTCGCGGCAGCACTTGGGGGGGCCGGCCGTACGCCCGCATCTTCGATTCCGGGATGATGCGGGGCGACTGGCTCCAGCCGCCGCCCAGGATCGTGCCCTTCTCGCCGATGAGCAGTACGCCGTTGTCGCCACCGCCCATCTGCCGGCCTTCCTCCAGTTCCGCCGGCCGAGGTGGTGTGAGATTGCCGTCGTACCAGTGGACCGTCACCGGGCCCCGGTCGCCCTCGGCGCCGAACTCCCAGACGATGTGGTTGTTGCCGGCGATGACCTCGGCATCGACGAAGTCGGTCTTGACCGCCTCGACGCTGATCGGGTGGCCGAGCCTGAGGGCGGCGAACGCCGGATCGAGATTGTGCACCGCCATGTCGCCGACGGCGCCGGTGCCGAAGGCCCACCAGCCGCGCCAGTTGTACGGGGCGTACGCCGGGTGGTAGGCACGGTCGGGTTTGGGGCCGAGCCAGAGCTTCCAATCGAAGCCGGCCGGCACGGGGGGCGTGTCGGTCGGACGGCCGCGACCGCTCGACCAGCCGCCGGTGCTGCTCCAGGCGTGGACCTCGCGGACCTTGCCGATCGCGCCGTCCCAGACCATCTCGCAGGTCAGCCGGTTGCCTTCGTCGCTGCGGCCCTGGTTGCCCATCTGCGTGGCCACGCCCGCCTCGGCGGCGGCCTTGGCGACGGCGCGCGCCTCATAGATGTTGAGCGTCAGGGGCTTCTCGCAATAAACGTGTTTGCCGCGATGCAGCGCCGCGACGCTGACGTAGGCGTGGGCGTGGTCCGGCGTCGCGCACAGCACGGCGTCGATGTTCTTCTCCTTATCGAGCAGCTCGCGAAAGTCGATATAGTCGCTGCATCGGAAGGCGGGGTTCTGCTGGCGGTAGTGTTTCTCGACCTCGGCCTTGACCGGCAGGCGGCCGGCGACGCCCTGGTAATAGTACTGGCTGTAGTCGTCCTGGTCTCTCGGGTCGGCCACGGCGACGATCTGGACATCGTCGTGGGCGAACAAGCCGCGCGCGTTGGTGCGGCCCTGCCCGCCGCAGCCGACGATCGCGATGTACACCTTCTCGCTGGGGGCGACGAACTTCGGCCCGCCCAGCACGAATCGCGGCACGATGGTGAACCCCGCCGCCGCGCCCGCCGCCGAACCGAGGAACTGCCGTCGTGACAATCTCGAACTCCTGCTGCTCATGGTACCCTCTCATGCTTGAACGATTGAATGTGCTCCATTGACCTCGCCCCATCATACCGCAGCCCGCCCCCGCAAACAAGCCGTGCGCGGAGGCGGGTGTGCCCAGTTCTTCCGGCAGAGGCTCTGCCGTGCGTATGAGCCGGTCGTTCCATATGTTCTGCCAATGCCGAGTTTGACGTGGCCGAAGTGGTTGTGTCGAGGGCGTTTCCCCGGTAGATTCTTGAGCGAATCATCCGGTTGAGATCCAGCCCGGATTCGGTGAGGACGGGATGGATCGCAACGGAGCGGGAGCCGGCCAGATTGGTGGGCGGACCGCCGGCAGTCGGAGTCTTGATTGGTGTGTCATCGATCGCGTTGGGTGCAGGAGTACGAACTATGGCGGCAAAGGGGACATCCCGGACGACGGAACTCTCAACGAAGACGAAAATCGGCGCCCTTCTCGACAGGTATCCCTTTCTTCTTGAGTATCTTCTGTCGCAATCGCCGAAGTTCTCGAAGTTGAAGAACCCGCTCCTGCACAAAACGGTGGCGGCCTTCGCCTCGATTTCGAGCGCGGCCTCTCTGGGCGGGCTCGATCCGGATGATCTCCTTATGGGCATCGCCGCCCAGATATTCAAGAACTCCGATGATACCGTCACCCTGGTCAACAGCGCCGAGCGGACGGGGTCGGCAGACGGTATGAGCCGCGAAGAGCGCATCCAGACGTTCAAGGAAATCGTCATGCGGCTCCACGCGGGCGAACCCCTGGACAATCTCCGGCGCACATTCCATGCGATTCTCAAGGACGTCTCACCGGCCGAAGTCGGCGCCATGGAGCAGCAACTCGTCGCAGAAGGTGTCCCGGAGACCGAGATCAAGAGGCTGTGCAATCTGCACGTGGAATTGTTCACCGCCGATTCAGACCAACCCCAACTGCCGCCCTTGCCCGAAGGCCACCCGATTCACACGTTCCAGGCGGAGAATGCAATCGCCGAAGCCAAAGCCGCCGAGCTTCTTACTGTTGTCGGTGGAATCGGAGATGAGCGCGCGTACTCGGCGGTCCGAGGCGATCTCAAGAAGGGCATAACAGATCTGTCTGATATTATCCGCCACTACGAACGAAAGGAAAACCAACTCTTTCCCGTCATGGAGGCTCACGGCCTGACGGCGCCGCCACAGGTCATGTGGGAGATTCACGACGATATTCGGGCCATGTTCAAGGCGACCCTTGCCAGGCTCGACACCGAAGACCGCGCCTCGGTGGTTGAGGCGGTGTCGGAACTGACCGCGGCCGTTCGCGATATGATCTTTAAGGAAGACAGCATTCTCTTCCCAATGGTGTACGAGGCGTTCTCCGAGGCCGACTGGATCAAGGTCCGGCGGGGCGAGGCGGAGATCGGTTATGCCTGGGTAGATCCGGGTCAAGCCTGGTTGCCCGCCGCCGCCGCGCCATCCGAAGAGCGCGCCGCAGCGCGCGGACGGATCCGACTCGACGCCGGACAATTGGAACCCGAGGTGATCAACGCCATGCTCAAGCACCTGCCCATTGACTTGACCTTTGTCGGTCCGGACGATCGCGTTGCGTATTTTTCGCAGACCGACGAACGCATATTCCCCCGCAGCGAAGCCATCATCGGCCGGGAAGTGTCCAAATGCCATCCGCCCAAGAGCGTGCACGTGGTCGAAGAGATCCTGTCGCGATTCAAAAGCGGGGAACGCGATACGGCTGAGTTCTGGATCGAACTCAACGACCGATTCATTCATATCCGCTATCTTGCCGTCCGTCGTCAGGGCCGCTATCTGGGTTGCCTCGAAGTCAGTCAGGATGTGACCGATATCCGGGCTCTGAAGGGGCAACAGCGCCTGTTGGACTGGAAGTGAAATCAGCGACCGTCCCCGCTCGCCTTGGCCCTGTCGTGCGGGGGACGCACGACCTACAGGGCAAGCCGAGCCCGAAGTAGGTCAGGCGTCTGTGGAATTGCCCCGGAAGCCTGACTTCCGTTTAGATCAGCGCTCTGGCAACGCCCTTGGGGTCCTTCTCGAACACTCGCAGCAAGGCTCTCGCCGGCCCCTGTGGACTTCTCCGGCCCTGTTCCCAGTTCTGTACCGTGCTCGTACTGACGCCGATCATTCTGGCGAACTGAGACTGAGAAACCTGTACGGATTCCCTGAGCGTTCGCACGTCCACGGCATCATAGGTAAATGTGCGGGAAGCGGGCCGTTCCCTTCTTCGAATCCGGCCCGCCTGTTTGATGCTCTTCGTCAAGTCGCTGAACAGTTTCTTATTCATAGGAGTTGCTCCCTTACCAGCTTTGCCAATATCTTCTTCTGCTGGCTGGTCAAGTCGTCCTTGCCTGTCTTGCTGTAGGCGAGCAGCATGAAGATGCTGTCGTCGGCAGCTACGTGGTAGTAGATGACTCTTATGCCACCACGCTTGCCGCTGCCTTCCACGGCCCATCGCAGTTTCCGTATACCGCCGCCCCCTTGAATCACCGCCCCGGCCCTGGGATGTTTCACGAGCTTCCCCTGGAGTCTCATGTATTCATCGTCGGGCAGGAGATCAACGATCTGCTTGGTAAAGACGTCGGTTTCAAAGAAGACCATACCCTTTATAGTATACGTCGTTGGCGTATAGTGTCTATCAGAAAATCTGACCTTTTCTC
>JAAYBA010000278.1 GCA_012719085.1 Planctomycetota bacterium | reverse complement strand
TCCGAACGCGAACATCGTGGGTCGTTCCGGCTGGAACGAATGGCAGATCCCACTGAGCGACTTCGCCGGCGTGAACCCCAGCCGGGTGGACACGATGGTCATCGGTGTCGGCAACTCGACCAATCCGGCCGCCGGCGGCATCGGTGTCATCTATATCGATGATATTTCATATGGTAGGCCGACTCCGGCCCAGTAGAGTCGCAGTCGTGCGTTCCAGACTTTCGGGTTTGGCAAAAACGCCCCATTGACGCCAATGATCCGGGCCTGTGGCCGAAAGGTGCAGGTCCGGACCTCCCATCTTGTCTACCCATCGCCGACGGGGGACCCGGGCAAGAGAAGCCAGATTGCGCCATCTTCTCGCTTGAGTTATCGTGGCGGCGCGATACAATGCGGTCGTACTCCTGGATGGTTGGCAGGAGCGAACCGAGTTTCCCGGTTCGAACGAAGGGTGATGAACGAGATCGGGTGCTGCCCGTCCACGCGGGGTAATTCTCCGTCCCATCCTTCGTATTGATCCGGTGTCGCGTTCTCGGCTTCTCAAGGGCGCGCCGTGAGTCTCGGTCATCGGACTGCAGGAGCAGTGAACGAATTCGGGTCGAATCCGACCTTGCTTTTGCACGGGGAGGAGACAACAAGGATGTCTCGCATCGTGTGCCATATCTGGATTGTCGTGGCCTGTTGCCTGGCCGGTTCGCCAGGGGCTCTGGGTCAAACCGAGAGCGGTTCTCTTCTCTTCTGGGGTCAGGATTCCGGTCCCCCGCCGATGTTCACAGCGGACAGCCGCTATGTGGCTGTGGCCGCAGGGGCATACCATTCCATGGCGTTGGACGCGGATGGACTGGTCGTGGCATGGGGCGAGAATGGCAGCGGCCAGTGCGATGTGCCAGACGAGCGGGACATCGTCGCGATTGCAGCCGGCTTCTATCACAGTCTGGCACTGCGGTCCGACGGCTCGATCAGCGTGTGGGGAGACAACGCAAGGGGGCAGCGCAATGCTCCTGCCGCGGGCGAGTTCTGCGCGCTGGCCACCGGTCACTGGCACAGTCTGGCTATCCGATCTGACGGCTCTTTGGTCGGCTGGGGGTGGAACGAATTCGGCCAGTGCGACGTCCCTTCGGGCCGCGACTTCGCGGCGGTCTGTGCGGGCCTGTACCACAGCCTGGCCCTGAGGTGGGACGGTTCTGTCGTTGCCTGGGGAGGCGATGGCGACGGGCAGTGCGACGTTCCTGAGGGGAATGACTTCACGGCCATTGCGGCCGGGGCTTTGCACAGTCTGGCCTTGCGGTCGGACGGCTCGTTGGTGGCTTGGGGCCGAAGCGATGACGGGCAGTGCAACGTGCCGGAAGGGAGCGGCTTCGTGGCTATTGCTGCCGGCGCCCTCCACAGTCTGGCCCTGCGGTCGGACGGCTCGGTCGTCGCCTGGGGGCACGGAGACTACAGCCAGTGTGATGTCCCTACAGCCGCCTATATGGTCGCGATTGCCGCCGGTGGTTTTCGCTCTCTGGGCATTGAGACCGATCGCCCGACGATGGAGGTGGCCGAGCCGGCTGACCTGGATATTTTCACGCCGATTGACTTCGGCGTTGACGAGCCGGCCGACGCCAACACGGCGGTCATCGAAACTGTGCCGGATACTCTGGAGATCGTGCCGACAGAGATCGAGTGGGCCGAACCGGCCGACGCCAACTCGCTCGATACGATTGTCGTCGATCCCAATGCTGTGGCTGTGACCGACGCCAATACGGTTGAACCCAACCTCGTCGACGTGGCCGAGTCCGTACCATCGATGCCGGCGGATGCCAATGCCGTTGAATCTGTCGAACCCAACGTGCCGGCTCTCACGGTGGCCGACATGGTCCCGCCGGTGGATGCCAATGCCGTCGAACCCACGGAGACGGCGCGCGACGATTCGGGCAGCGATGTCAGCGCCGGGGTCGCCGCGGAGGCGGCCGAATCCGCAGCCCCGAAGCCGAGCACGGGCGGAACCGCCGGACGCTTTGAGGGGTTGGAGTTCTACACGGGGGCCGGAACCAACAGCAAATCGGCCCGCCCTGTCTATCACTTCACTTCCCAGACACTGACGCCTCATTTCTACACCATCAGCAAGGAGGAGAGAGACCGTCTGATCGACGAGCAGCCTGACGTCTGGACGTATGAGGGTGTGGCGTTCTATGCCTACCCCGAAGGCGGCCAGCCGGAGGGAGCGATTCCGGTGTACCGGTTCTGGTCCGATCTGCTGAGCACCCATTTCTACACTATCGACCAGAGCGAGAAGGATGCGTACATCAAGGATTACCCGGATTTGTGCACATACCAGGGTATTGCGTGGTATGCCGACAAGCCCAGTGGTGCCCCGACAGGTCATCAGACGCAGGAATAGGCCCTCCCATATCGTTGTCTGCGGCCATCTTGGTCGTCCTTCATTTTGCCTAAGAAGCCAAGACTGCTTGTGCAAAATACGTATATGCCACAATTGACAAACTGGGTCTCTTGGGGTATACAACGTGCTGCCAAGGAGGGCAATTCAGATGGATCGCTGCACGCTTCGAACTTCTTTCGAGACAGAGGTCTGAACGCGTCGAAGGATGGCTGGAGAGGGGTGCTTGTTGAGTGTTCCTGTTAGCGGTGCGGAATTCGTTCGTGCGTTGCTGCGCGCACCCCGGCTCCATGCATGGGGAGCAAGGATGTTTTTCGTTCGCAAGAGATTCTATGAAGCCGTTGCGGCTGTCGTGACGTTCTCCATCACGATCGGTGTCTTCGTGCTGCTGAGTCGGCATGTGCCCATGTGGACGGCCGCGATGACGGCGCTGCTCGTGTTCGGTGCCTCGCTCTGGTCGGGGTTTTGAGGCGTCCGTAGCAGCCGCAGGGCGGTGTCTGCCCGCTGTCGAGTTGCGTCTGATTGCCGGCGGCGCATCACGGGAAGGACGGCAGACGTCCATTCGAGGCCGAAGACCGCGACTCGAACGGTGCCTTCGGATGCGCTGTGAGGCAAACTCTTCTTTACATTTTTGTGCCCAGGTTGCCTAATGGGGCGTCGGCCGGATCGTGTCGGCTTGGCGCGCGTTGGATGGATCGAAGGGGTGACCATGAGGCAAGAGGTTTGTTTCGGGCTGTTGCTGCTGCTGATCGGCGGTCTCGGCTGTCGCACGAAGGTGCTCGAGACGCACATTCAATATGACCGACCGCTTCCGCCGGGCGAGCTTGCGCTGCGCAAGGTCAAGGATCCGAACGAGCTGCCCGATTTCAGCGAAGCCTGGGAGAACCTCGACACACTGAGAACGGCTATTGAGAGAAGTCTGAACTATCTGGGAAAGGCATCGAGCCGACAGTTCTATCCCTATGCCGATGTCAACCACGACCGGGTGGTCAAGACGCTGGAGACCTTCCTGACTTTCGTGGATTCCGGCATTCGGGCGGATGAGCTCAACGGTGTCATTCGCGCCCATTTCGACGTGTACATGTCCGTTGGCTGTGATGACCGAGGGACCGTGTTGTTCACCGGGTATTACACGCCGATTTTCGAAGCTTCCTTCGAACGGACCGAGCGATTTGCGTACGCCCTGTACGGGATGCCCGACGATCTGGTGAAAGGGCCGGATGGACAGACGCTGGGCCGGCGCGATCCGGCCGGGCTGATACGGGCCTATCCCGATCGAGCCACGCTCGAAAGATCGGGGACGCTTGAAGGTCTGGAACTGGTCTGGTTGGCCGACCCGTTCGAAGTATACATCGCACACGTTCAGGGGTCGGCCAAGTTGCGCATGCCCGACGGACAGATCATCACCGTCGGCTATGCTGCGAACAACGGCCATGAATACGTCAGTGTGGCTCAAGCGTTAGTGGCCGATGGGAAGATCCTCAGCGACCGGATGAGTCTGGCGAGCATGATTGACTACTTCCAACAGCATCCCGATCAGGTTGGTCGTTATACACAGCGAAATCCTCGCTATGTGTTCTTCCGGATCGCCGAGGAGACTCCGCACGGAAGCCTCAACGAGCCGGTTACCCCCATGCGCACCATTGCCACCGACAAGTCGATCTTCCCCCGCGCCGCTTTGGCGTTCATCTCGACGATGGTGCCGCAGATGGGCCATGTCGGTTTCGTCAAACGGCCATATGATGGCTTTGTGCTCGACCAGGACACCGGTGGGGCGATCCGTGCCCCCGGCCGCTGCGACATCTACATGGGGCAAGGGGACCAGGCGGGCCATCTGGCCGGCCAGACCTACCAGGAAGGCCGACTCTACTATCTGTTTCTCAAGAGCAACTGATTGCGGCGATGCCATCGGGTCCGTGTGCGACTCATTCGACGCAGCATTCACTCGACCCAACGTCAGGCCCTCATGCCCCCTCTGTCCGGGTTCAAAGCGGCTTTATGACGCTTGACAACGGGGCCAATCCGGCGTAAGCTTCGAGCTTCCATGCTTTTGCAGCTATCGAGGAGTCTCAAGAGGTGTCTGAACAAGTGGTAACACGTTTTGCCCCATCCCCGACGGGCTATCTGCACGTGGGAGGGGGGCGGACTGCGCTGTTCAACTGGCTATGGGCCCGGCGGACGGGTGGTCGGTTTATTCTGCGAATCGAGGACACGGACCAGAAACGCAACACCCCGACCGCTGCCAGGCAGGTGATGACCGATCTGCGATGGCTGGGGATCGACTGGGACGAGGGCCCGGACGTGGGCGGGCCGAACGGGCCCTACTGCCAATCCGAACGGCGAGACCTCTACGACAAGCATATTCGAAAGCTTCTCGATGAGGGTAAGGCGTATTACTGCTTCGATACGTCCGAAGACCTCGATGCAATGCGAAAAGAGGCGGAAACCCGGAAGACGGGCTTCATCTTCCGCCGGCCTGAACAGACCCCTTGCGAAGAGGACGCAGAAAAGGCCAGGGCCGAAGGCCGGCCGGTCACCGTGCGGTTCGCGATCCCGCAGGACAGCCCGATCGTGGTCAACGATATCATTCGCGGCGAAATCAGCTTCAACCCGGCCGAGCTGGCCGATTTCATCATCCTCAAGAGCGATGGCTTCCCCACCTACAACTTTGCCTGCGTGGTGGACGACCGCCTGATGGACGTAACCCACATCATTCGGGGCCAGGAGCACTTGATGAACACGCCGGGCCAGCAGGCCCTTTGGCAGGCGATGTTCCCCGATGCGCCGCTGCCACAGTATGCCCACATGTCCGTGACCGTGAGCGACAGCGGCGGCAAGCTCTCCAAACGCGAACGACCCAAGGCGCTTCGCACAGCGATCCAGGCCCTGGCGAACCTTGACACAGCCAAGCTGGCCGAGGTCGGTGGAATCGGCGAAGAGGAGGTCCAGGCGTTTCTGGCCGGTGACAGTGTGCCCGACATGCCGGCGATCGATGCCATCGCCAAGCACATCGGCGTCCATCTGCCCGAGATCAATATCGTCGATTTCTGCAAGAGCGGCTATCTGCCCGAGACGCTCGTCAATTTCCTCGCGCTGCTGGGCTGGAACCCCGGCGACCAGCGGGAGGTCATGAGGGTCGAGGAGTTGATCGAGTCGTTCGACCTGTCGAGACTGACCAAGAGCAACAGTCTGTTCGACCGCCAGAAGCTCGTCGCCTTCAACACCGAGCACCTTCGTATGCTGCCGGGCGAGAAGGTCCTGGGGCATCTCAAAGCCTATCTGACCGAGGTCCAGTCGCCCCTGCTGAGGGCCGACGACCAGACACTGCTGCGAATCATCCGTCTGTGCGAGGGCGCGCGGACGCTCGAAGACATCGACAATAAGAGCCGGTTCCTCTTCTTCGAAGATGACAAGATTGAGTTCGACGAAAAGGCCGTCAAGAAGGTTCTGCTCAAAGCCGGCGCTCTGGATGTGCTGCAAGTCGTACGCGACCGTCTGGCGACGATGGACGAGTACACCGAGCAGGCCCTCGAAGAGATGCTGCGCGGCCTGGCCGAAGAGAAACAGGTCGGCCTGGGCAAGGTGGCCCAACCGCTGCGCGTCGCGCTGTGCGGGACCACGATCAGCCTGTCGATTTTCGACTCGGTCAATCTGCTCGGCAAGGAACGCACCTTGGCCCGCATCGACGCCGCCCAGGAGAGATTCCGTAGTCAGGTCCAATCGGAGTAACGTCTGCGATGTCACTATTGGTTACCGGTTCCATTGGGATCGACACGGTCAAGACGCCACACGGGGTCAGCGAGCGATGCCTCGGCGGTTCGTCGATCTATTTCAGCATGGCGGCCAGCTTCTTTGCGCCCGTGCGGTTCGTGGGTGTGGTCGGCGACGACTGTCCGTTCGATCTGGCGGAGGCTTTCAAAGGCCGCGACGTGGATCTGCGGGGTCTGGAGGTCCGGCCCGGCAGCAAGACGTTCGTCTGGCACGGAACGTACCAGGAGAACATGAACGATCGAACGACGGACTACGTCGAGCTCAACGTCTTGCAGGAGGCCCCGCCGAAGCTGCCGGACAAATTCAAGGACAGCCGGTTTGTCTTTCTGGCGAACACGGCGCCGGCGCTTCAGCTCGAACTGCTCGACCAGATCGCTCAGCCCGCGTTCGTCGCAGCCGACACGATGAACCTCTGGATCGAGGGTCACTTAAACGATCTCAAGAAGCTTCTCAAGCGGATCGACTGCCTGATTATCAACGACGACGAGGCCAGACAGCTTTCCGGCCGGTCCAATCTCGTCAAGGCCGCCGCCGATGTGTTGGCGATGGGCATGAAAGTGGTCATCGTCAAAAAGGGCGAGTCGGGCTCGCTGATGTGCAGCGCCGACGGGCAGACGTTCCTGCTGCCGGCGTATCCGGCCGTCGAGGTGGTGGACCCGACGGGTGCCGGCGACAGTTTTGCCGGCGGCTTTCTCGGCCATGTTGCCCAACAGGGCCGAACGGACTTCGAGGCCCTGAAGTCGGCGCTGGCGTATGGGACGGTGGTCGCCTCGTTCACAATCGCGGATTTCTCCCTGAGCGGGCTGACCGGAACCAGTCGCAGCGAGATCGACGCCAGGCTGGAAGAGCTGCGGCGATTCACGAGTTTCTGAGAAGGCAAATGCCAACGATGCGGTGCTTCATCGCCATCGATATTGACGAAGACATCCGGACGGCCTTGGGCGACTTGCAGCAGGAGATCGCCGCCGGCGCGGACATTCGCAAGAGCGACGTCAAATGGGTCCGGCCGGAGGCGATGCACCTGACGCTCAAGTTCCTGGGCGAGGTTCGGGATCGCGAGGTCGTCAACGTCTGCGAGGCCGTCAAGACTGTGGTGGCCGGCCATAAGGCGTTCGACCTGAGCGTCAACGAGGTTGGGTGCTTCGGCGGCCACAGCGCTCGGGTGCTGTGGGTCGGTGCGGGGCTGGACTGCCCCGAGCTGCTCGCACTTCAGCAGGACCTTGAGGACGAACTGGCCTTGGGTGGCTGGCCCAAAGAGGCCCGCAAGTTCTCCGGGCATCTGACGCTGTGCCGCATACGCAATACCAAGGCCGGCGTGGAGCTGGCCAGAATGGCCGAGCAATACAAGGATTACGATCTCGGCGCGATGCGCTGCGATTCGGTGTGTGTGTATCAGAGCGAATTGAGGCCGGAAGGACCGCTTTACACGTGTCTGGGCAGGTATAGACTGCGATAGCAGGTACAGAACCGATACGCGAGACGATTTGTTGGAGACCAAGCAGATGGCAAGAGCGAAGAAGGCAACACCGGTAGCGGAGGCCAGCGGGAAGGATGCAGCCCTGCATCGCGTGATTGCGCAGATCGAGAAGCAGTACGGACAAGGCTCGATCATGCAGATGGACGAGCACTCGTACGCCCGAATCGAGGGCATCGGCACCGGGTCGCTGTCGCTGGATATCGCGCTGGGGGGGGCCGGGCTGCCGCGAGGCCGGATCACGGAACTGTTCGGACCCGAGTCCTCGGGCAAGACGACGCTGGCGCTGCACGCCATCGCCGAGGCGCAGAAGGCCGGGGGAGTGGCCGCATTCATCGACGCCGAACACGCCCTCGACACGACCTGGGCCAAGCGGCTGGGCGTCGATGTCAGCAGCCTGCTCGTCAGCCAGCCCGACACGGGTGAACAGGCCCTCGACATTGCCCAGATGCTGATCGCCTCGAATTCCGTGGACATCATCATCGTGGACTCCGTGGCTGCGCTGACCCCAAAGGCCGAGATCGAAGGTGAGATGGGTGACACGCACGTCGGCCTCCAGGCCCGCCTGATGAGCCAGGCGATGCG
>JAAYBA010000277.1 GCA_012719085.1 Planctomycetota bacterium | reverse complement strand
GTGGCGTGCTGGGCGATGAAGACGGGATGGTTGCGCATCGGGGTCTGCCTGCCGTCGTTGGCCGGCTCGGCGGCCGCCAGACGGTCCTCAATGAACTGCCGCGCGTGCTGAAGCACCGTCTCGATCCCCCGCTGCCGCAGATACGCCGCCTCCTTCGCCCCCAGCCGAAACCGCCCGCGAAACCCAGACCGCCCCAACGCCGCAAACAACTCATCCATCGGCCGCATGCTTGCACGCATTCTTCTCCCTCGAGACGCCTCATGCCATCGACACCGAGCGGCTCCGCAGGATCGCCCGCGATCGCCGGAGGCGCCATTGCGTCCAATCGGTTGGAGCGGTTGTTGCCTTCTGGCAAAAAAACGCCGTCGGCCGAAAAAATCTTCTCCCAGACTGCCCCAAAACCCCGCCGGATGCAAGTGCTTTTCCATGAGTTGTTTAACTGCACAACAACCTGGGGCGGCCGGGCAGTGATGGCCGCCAACTCGACCCCATTTTATGCGAATACACAACAAAGTGATTGACGAATGCGTATGGTTATATGACAATACTCCTGATGGTCAAGTGGATAGACAACTCAATGGCTGTTCGATCGCGGCGGGCGTCGGGGCGCGACCTCATCGAGGTGCTGCGGATGCGGGCGGGCCTTCTGGTTGGGGTCGATCGGGCGCTGCTGGAGACGTATCTGGACAGCGGTCGCAGCGTCCGTCAGATCGCCCGGCTGACGGGCGCCAATCCGAGCACCGTGGCCCGGCAGCTCCGCCGGATCGTGGACCGGCTGACCGACGAGACCTTCTTCCACTGCCTGCGTCACCGGCGTCGGTTCGACGTCGGCGAGCTGGCGATCCTTCGCGACCACCTGGTGCGCGGCCGCTCCGTCGCCCGGATCTGTCAAAGCCGCAACATCAACGCCTACCGCGTGCGAAGCGCCATCCGCAAGGCCCGACGCCTCGCCGCCCGCGAAACCCGGAAAGGAGATGCCTTATGACCACCTACCACGTGACGAAGCAGTTCGGCTGGGCCGGGCCTGTCAGCGAGAGGGTCTCGCGGCTGGCCCGCATGTTCGGCCTGACGCTCGACCGGATCGCCGAAGCCGGGCCGGTGCACCAGTGCGAGGTCCGCATCGAGCCTGGTGACATCGTCGCCATCACCGGACCGTCGGGCTCGGGTAAGAGCGTGCTGCTGCGCGAGATCGAGCAGCGCACGCCTGAGGCCGAGCGGATCAACCTCGACGAAATCGAGCTGCCCGACGACCGGACCGTAATCGACTGCTTCGACGACAACCTCGTCGCCAGTCTGCAACTGCTCACCGCCGCCGGCATGGGCGCGGTCTACGCGATGCTGACGCGGCCCAGCGTGCTGAGCGACGGGCAGAAGCTGCGATTCCGCCTGGCCCGGGCGCTGGCGTCGGGCCGGCCGTTCGTCTTCGCCGACGAGTTCTGCTCGAACCTCGACCGCATCACCGCCGTGACGACGGCGTTCAACGCCGCCCGCTTCGCCCGTCGGGCGGGCGCGACGCTGATCGTCGCCACCAGCCGGGACGACATCCTCATGGACCTGGCCCCCGATGCGATCGTCACCAAAGACTTCGCCAGCCCCGCCCGGGTGGTCTACAAAGCAGCGAGGCGATCATGACCTTAAACGATCCTCGTAGGGTGTGCACCGCACACCATTCCAGGCAGACGGTGGGCGGTGCCCACCCTACGACGGCTCGAAGCGCCGTGGCGAATCCGCAATCGCAGCGCTGTTCTCTGCATGCGGCGTTGGAGGTCGTTCCGGGTGAGGCGGCGGATTACGCGCCGCTGGCGGCGTATCACTATCGCGACGAGAAGCCGCGTGCGGTCAAGGCGGTG
>JAAYBA010000034.1 GCA_012719085.1 Planctomycetota bacterium | reverse complement strand
TTCCAGCAATCTTCGACGTTGAATGCCGCATTGACTTCCGTCGCACCGTGCTTGCCGTTCTTCATTGCCTCCAGCAAAACCGGCGTATGCCACTCCCACGGCGTAGCGGTGTAGACCAGATCGAGGTCTTCGGTCTCGCAGAGCCGCTTGAAGTCCCAGTCGCCCCGCGTGTAGCCGGTCGGCCTGGGGAACCCGGCGTCCTCGACCCACTTCTGGACCCGCTCGACCCTCTCCGGCACGATGTCGCAGACGGCGGTAATCTGACAGCCTTCGATCTTCAGCAGGTTGCGCACGTGGGCCGAGCCCATGCCGCCGACACCAACGTAGGCAACCCGGACGTTTTCAATGGGCGGGACCTTGAACTCGACCAGGCTGGCCCGGCCGCCCCGAGAAAGGCCCGTGCTGGCGCACGAAGAAACCAGTGTTGCGAGGGAGGCCCCGATTCCCGCTGCCCCGGCCGTTCTGATGAAATCCCTGCGGTTCAGATCGCTCATGTCGAAACCTCCCAAAAGACCGTTCGATAACCAAGTGGCGTACTACAGGCCACGATTCTACCGTGAGGACGTCCCGGATGCCAGAAGCGCGACGAACATAATGATGGAAACTTCGGCGCGGCTGCGGTCGGCGCGGCCCGGCGCCGGGAGCGGCTTGTGAACGGGCCCGCCAAACGGTATAATCGCAGGGAGGTGATTGCAGCGGGTATCGAGAGGTGTGAGAAACGTGACCGAGTGCCTGTCAGAGCGCGATATGGCGATGTTTCTCGAAGGATCGGCGTCGCCCGAGCAGTTGACGTGCTGGCGACGTCATCTTCGACTGTGCGATTCGTGCGCCGTGACCGTGGCCCGTCGGCGGGCCGCGATATCGCCGACGCCGATGTCCCCGGACCACTCCGATTCCGATGAACGTCGCGATCGCGCCGTCGATTCGGTCGGGCCGACGGGAATCGCGATCGGCCTGGAGCCGAATCTCCGGCTGGGCGATTTCCACATCGAGCGCCGCCTCGGCTGCGGAGGCATGGGCGTGGTCTACCAGGCGCTTCAGGTCTCGCTGAATCGACGCATCGCACTGAAGGTGCTTCCTTCGGCCCTGGTCGGCAACACCGCAGCGGTCGAGCGGTTCCATCGCGAGGCGCGGGCGGCCGCCAAGCTGCGGCATCCCAACATCGTCACGATTCATGCCGAGGGAATCGAACAGGGCGTCTGTTACTTCGCCATGGAGATGATCGACGGCCCGAGCCTCGACGAGATCATCGGCGAGCTGCGCAGCGCCAGGCAGACCGACCGCCGTCCAGGTGAAGAGGCCCTCGCGCCCGTTCGCACGGCACCGTGCATACTGCGCGACTGTCACACATCGCGGGAGTACTTCCACAACGTGGCCCGGCTGATCGCCGAGGTCGCCGACGCCCTGGCCTATGCCCACCTGGCGGGCATCATCCATCGCGACGTCAAGCCCTCCAATCTGATCCTGGCTCCCGATGGACGGCTCGTGCTCCTGGATTTCGGGATCGCCCGCATCTGCCAGGAGCAGGAGATGACGGCGGCCGGGGCGTTCGTGGGGACACCTCGCTACATGAGCCCCGAGCAGATCCGCAGCGACACGCCCGGTCCCGACCAGCGGTCCGACATCTACGCTCTGGGCGCGACCCTCTACGAACTGCTGACGTTGCGGCCGCTGTTCGACGGGCAGAACCGCGAGGAGGTGATCGCGCAGATCCTCAGCGCCGAGCCGGTCCGGCCCAGACAGATCGACCGGCAAGTCCCCGTCGATCTGGAGACCATCTGCGGCAAAGCGATCGAGAAGGAGCCCAGGAGGCGATACGAAACCGCCGCCGAGATGGCCGACGACCTGCGTCGGTATCTGCACGGCCACGTCATCCGGGCCCGGCCGCCGGGAACGACCGATCGGCTCGTCAAGCTCGTGCGACGGCGAAAGATCGCCGCCGTCCTGGCCGTGTGCCTGCTCGCGGCCAGCGCCTTCGCCATAACGATCGCATGGAAGCATTACAGCACCCGCTGGGCCCAGCAGGACGCCATGGCCCAGATCGACCGCCTGATTCAGGAGGACGCCTTCTTCAGTGCCTTTGTCATCGCCGAAAAGGCGGCGCGCTATATCCCCGACGATCCGCTCCTGGCCAATCGCTGGCCCTTGATGTCTCGCGAGCATTCAGTCTCCACGCAGCCGGCCGGCGCGAAGGTCTATCTCAAGGACTACCTCGCCGGTCGCAGCAGTTGGCGATACATCGGGACCACACCGCTGAAGTATGCCCGCATCCCGTTCGGTACAAACCGCTGGAAGATCGAGAAGAGCGGGTTCGTACCGGTCGAGAGCGTGCAGTCCAACGATCGTCCCGCACTCCATACCGAGCCGACAAATCTTGAGCCAATCCATGTGAGTTTCATTCTGCAGGAGGTCCGTCAGTACCCGGCCAACATGGTCTTGATCAGTCCCGGCGACATCGAGATCAGACCGCTCTACCCCGGCCAGAGAAAGGACTCTGCGCTTTCACCGTACCTGATCGACACGTACGAGGTCACCAACCGCCAGTTCCGGGAGTTCGTCGATCGAGGCGGATACGAAGATCCCAAACTGTGGGAGCACCCGTTCATCAAGGACGGCCAGATCGTCGCCTGGTCGCAGGGCATCGAGCAGTTTCGCGATCAAACCGGCCGGCCCGGTCCGGCCACGTGGCGCAACGGAACGTATCCACCGAGAGAAGCTGACCTCCCCGTCGGCGGCGTGAGCTGGTACGAGGCGGCCGCCTATGCGCGATTCTGCGACAAGGATCTGCCGACGGTCTTCCACTGGACTCTGGCGGCGCACGCCGACGACAATCCCGCGCGGATCACGCGCCTGAGCAACTTCAGCGATGTCCCCGCCCCCGTCGGACGCTACAAGGGGATGGGGCGTTTCGGGCTCTATGACGCGGCCGGCAACGTGCGGGAATGGTGCTCCAACGCCATCGCAGAGAATGAAGAGCTTCGCTGTAACCTCGGCGGCGCGATGGGCGAGTACGACTACATATTCTTCAGGGGGACAGCGCGAGCGGCATGGGATCGGGACCTGGCCAATGGGTTCCGGTGCGTCAAGTACCTCGGCGGCAGGGACACGGTGCCCGAGCCGGCCCTTGCCCCGGTGGAGCGCAAGTATCGCGATCCGTCACGGCTTGCGCCGGTTTCCGACGAGGTCTTTCAATCGTACATCGCAATGTGGTACGACTACGACCGAATCGAACTGCACGCCAGGGTGGAATCAGCCAACGATCCCGAGGGGCTTCGCGAGCGATATAGCCGACGTGAGAAGATCACATTCGACGCAGCGTATCCGAACGAGCGCGTGACCGCTTATCTGCATTTCCCCAGGACAGCGAAAGCCCCCTGCCAGGTGGTCGTATGGTATCCGGGGGACGCGGCCCGATTCGGCTCGTGGGACGAAACCGCCTACACCCATGAACTGACCTGCCTTCTCCAGAGCGGCCGGGCCGTGGTGGTGCCCTTCTACAAGGGGACGTACGAACGACGTCTCGAAAGGGACGCCTATCCTCCGGATGGAATCCAGAGCAGGACTCTATACGTCCAGAGGGCCCAGGATCTGAGGAGGACCATCGACTATCTCGAGACGCGCGAAGACATCGACAAGGATCGAATCGCCTACGTCGGCCTGGGCTGGGGGGCACAGGTCGGCCCGGTGATGATCGCCACCGAGCCGCGCATCAAGACCGGTGTCCTGCTGCTCGGTGGAATCGGCCCGGGCAGGAAGCATCCGGCCTGCGATCCGGTCAACTTCGCGCCGCGTGTGACGGTGCCCATGCTCATGCTCAATACCCGCGACGACTCGATCTTCCCCTACGAAACGGCCCAGAGACCTCTGTTCGGTCTGCTGGGCACACCGGCGGCGAACAAGAGGCATGTGCTCTTCCCCGGCGGGCACAGCGTCCCGCAGGAGTATCGAAGACAGTACCATCGAGAGATCGTCGAGTGGCTCGACAGATCCTTGGGCCCGGCGCAGTGATATGAGCGATCCCAATCAGACAGACCAGAGCATGCTGGAAGCCATCCGACGCGGTGACGGTCAGGCATGGGCCCGGCTTGTCGACGAGTACCAGGGCCGTCTGCTTCGCTTTGCTCTGACGCGTGTCTCGCAGCAGGCCGATGCCGAGGACGTCGTCCAGGATACCTTCACCTCCTTCGTCCGCGTCATCGACAAGCTCCAGTTGAAGGTCAGTATCGAGACCTACCTCTTCGGCATCCTGCGCAATGAGATCGTCAATCGCTTTCGCAGCCAGGCGGCCGGAACGATCTGCCTGATTCAGGATGTTTACAGCACACGCGCCGAGCCCGATGCGGGCAACCCGCTCGAACAGGTGGCCGCCGCCGACCCAGGCGTCAGTTGGTGCCTTCGCCACAGCGAACAGGAGCAGTTGCAGCGAGAAGTCCTCGAGCAGGCCCTGCGACAGTTCGTGACGGATTCCAAGGCGACGGGCAACCTCCGCGACCTGAAGATCGCCGAGTTGCTGTTCTACTGCAAAGTGCCCAACCAGGACGTCGCCAATCTGCTCGCCCTCGACGACGGCCTCGTCAGGGTGATCAAACACCGCTGCCTCAAGCGAATCCGCGATTACTGTCTGAAGCTCTGCCCGCCGGGCGACCGGTCCTTCTGCTGCTCACAGGACCTCCTGACCGAGACGTGGGAATCGCATCGGCTCAGTTGCCCCAAACGCAGCACGCTCGGCGCGTTTCTGCTCGAAACGCTGGCGCCGGAATGGTTCGACTACGTCGATTTCCACCTGACCACCGTCGGCTGTCGCTTCTGCCGCGCCAGTTTCCGGGACCTCAAGGAGGAACGGGATGGCCGCCAGGCGGACGATTTCGGCCGGCGCATCATGGCCAGCACCGCGGGCTTTTTCTCTCAGACATGAACGGCGATTCAGGCTGGCGAAGCAGGAGGTGGCGACTTGGGACCGTCGGGCTCAGGGTTGGTCTTCAGCGGCCGGCACGACACGTTGCGGCGGATCGGGCAGGACCGGCGGGGCCGTGCGGTTCTCGCCCGGCGCGCCGTAGCTGAAATTGAACCTCGTTGCAATGGCGCCGACGCTGCCCTCGGCGCCCAGGAGCCTGGCATGCTCGGCCTGTAGTGCGGCCAGGTCCCCTGCTTCGATGGCCCGTCGAATCGTCGTCTGCGGCGCGCCCAACAGACGCCCGAGACACTTGTCTTCCGTGTCGATCAGCACGCTGATCAGGTAGTTGCGGGACGAATCGCTGAGCCGCCCCAGACTCTGGCCCTTCGTGAAACGCTGGATGGTGAAGGAGCACAGCCGGGCGAACTGCCGGGCCAACTGGTCGCTGCCGCCGTTGCCGCCGGCCAGGATCTTCTCTGTCAACAGCCGCAACACAGCGCTGTCCATCAACTCGTAGCCGACGGACCAGTCGGCATAACTGCGAATGCGGGCCTCGGCGATGTGCATGAGCAGCTCGGCGGCCTGAGCCGTGTCGAATCGCCCGGCAAATTGGGCCATTTGCAGCAGCACTTCCGGGCTGCTGTCATCGACGACCTGATCGCACGCGGTCATGATCCGCGTCGCCAACTGGGTCGCCGTACTCTGGCTCTGGCCGATCTTCGTCCACAGCGCCGCATCGGTCGATGCGCGAACCGCCCAGTAGCGAACCGCGCTGTTGTCGTGCGGAATCTCCTGGATCGCCAGATCGATCAGACGCGGGTCCTTGAGGCTGTCGACCAGGATCAGAAGGTTCGTGATGACTTTGAACAGGGTCGTTTCGTCTCGAATGTCGCTGCGGACATGCTCCATGCCCTCGGCGATCCGTCGATAGGCCGATTCGGAATACTGTTGGGCGTACTGGGTTTTCGGACTTTGATGGCTTACGATGATGGCGCGGATCTTGGAAACCTCTGTGAAGTCAATGGTTCGGACCAGGGTCGCTACCGCGTCGTTGATGAACTCGTCGATGACCTGAAGGTCCTGCTGACTGAGGATGTCCTTCTTCATGACCTCCTCAATGCGGCGAACTTCCATGACCGCCTTGGAAACCCCCAGGACGGCCAGGACCAGGCCGCAGACGAGCAAGACAAAGACCGCGCTTTTCAACTTCATCTCGTTGGAATTCCTTTCAGTAGACCATCGATATCTTATCCAGCTTAACGCCCGACAGGGTCCTTGTCAAGGGAAATCGCCTTTCCCCGCCGCAGGGGGGACCCGGATGCCCCATCGCAGTTCGGAGCCGACGCCAGTCGTCCTTTATCGGACGGATGTGTCACCGACGCAGGCCGGAACCGCCGTCCGCCGAGTGATAGTCGAACAAAGCCTTGCCTTTGTTGTCCTATCCTCTATGTTAGGGGCCTATGATGGATGATTCTCAGAGGTTCTTCCCCAGCTCTCGCACCGCGGCAATGCGATTGGCAATGTCTCTGTTCGCAATCGCGCCACTGCTGCTCTATGGCTGTGCCGGGACGCCCGTGACGGATCGCCCTCCCCAACCAGAGGTTGTGGCGTCTGCCCCCCAGGTCGCGCCGGGATCGCTGCCGGCAACCGAGCCGGCGACCCCGCCGGAGAAGCCCGTCGCCGAGCCGCCGGAACCCCTGCCCGATGAGACTCCGGTCGAACCGGCGGAATCTGAGATCGCCGAACCGATCCCCGTCGATCCGGAGGAGGAGATCGTTGCGGTCCGTCTGCCTGCAACAAAGCCGCCTGTCGCCGAGCCGAACGAGGCGACCCCTGCCGAGATGGAATCGCAGAAACCTCAGGAACAGGAAGAATCCGAAGGCGCTCTCGTTTGCTTCTACCACAGGTATGGCGAGCTGTTGCAGCAGTACGTGCGCCAGGACGGGTGTGTGGATTACGGAAGCCTGCGACGTAAACGTCTATTATTAAAGGACTTGCTTTGGATCCCACATCAACTCGACCCGAATGAGTACCGCAACTGGACCGAGGATGAAAAGCTCGCCTTCTGGATCAACACGTACAACCTGAAGATGCTCGACGTGATCGCACGGAATCACCCGATCCAGTCCTCATGGTGGCTTCGGCTGACCTGGCCGCCGAGCGACATCCGGCACATCGATGGGATCTGGAGCAACTACAAGCTCATCGTGATGGACGAGGAGTTCACGCTGGGCGAGGTGGAGCGGCGTTTCTTCCATAAGAGTCTGGCCGACCCCAGGGCCTTTCTGGCCATCACCTATGCGAGCCGGTCCAGCCCACGGCTGCGGCGCCAGCCATACCGGGGCGAGGACCTCGATCGACAACTGGACGAACAGATCAAGACGTTTCTCACCGATGGCGGTGGGTTCCGAATCGACCACGAGAAGGCCGTCGTCCATCTCTCGGCCCTGTTCAAGCCGACATGGCGAGGCCAGGAGTTCGTCGCCCGATACGGCACGGACAGGAAGTTCAAGGATCGCCCGGCCCAGACGCGAGCGGTCCTGAACTTCCTGATCCGGTACATTGCCCCGGACGAGGTCCACTTTCTGGAGGTGGAGAACTACTCCATCGAGTACACCGGCTTCGACTGGCGGCTCAACGATACATCGCGAGGCTACTGACCCCCCCGAAGGCGTCGGGAGCAGGAGCCCCTTTCGATGCACTTTTTCGTTGACGAGAGGACCGACCGGTCTATCATGGGGACGCATTTCCGTTTGAGATGTGGTTCACCGGGCGATGTATGCCCCCGGCTGATTGTGGGCAATAGAGGGTGACCTCTTCGGTGTCAGTTCTTTCAACAAGCAGCGGATGATGAGGTGCTAAGGATATGGCAAAACGATTGAATGTGAGTAATCCGAACTGCGACATGCAGAACTATCTGTTCACCAGCGAATCGGTGACGATGGGCCACCCGGACAAGGTCGCCGACTGCATCTCTGACGCGATCCTCGACGCCATGCTGGCCCAGGATCCGCAGAGTCGCGTCGCCTGCGAGACGCTGGTGAAGGCGGATCTGGTTGTGGTGGCCGGGGAGATCACCTCGAAGGCCACCGTGGACATCGCGCAGGTTGTCCGCGATACGATCAAGATGATCGGCTACGACGATCCCGAGGTGGGCTTCCACTACGAAAACTGCGCCGTCATGGTGGCCGTCGGACAGCAGAGCCCCGACATCTCCCAGGGCGTCACGGAGGGAACGGGCCTGCACAAGGAGCAGGGCGCCGGCGATCAGGGCCTGATGTTCGGCTATGCCCGCCGGGAGACGCCCGCCTTGATGCCGATGCCGATTCAACTGGCCCACAAGCTGACGATCCAGCTCGAAAAGATGCGCCGCACTCGCAAGCTGCCCTGGCTGCGTCCGGACGGCAAGAGCCAGGTCACGATCGAATACGAAGACGGCAAGCCCAAGCGAATCCACACGGTGGTCGTCTCGACGCAGCACACCGCCGACATCAGCCACCGCGAACTGCGGAACGAGATCGTCGACAAGGTGATCACACCCGTGTTGCCCGCACGGCTGATCGACAAGAAGACCAAGTTCCACGTCAATCCCACGGGCAAGTTCGTCGTCGGCGGCCCAAAGGCCGACTGCGGGCTGACCGGGCGCAAGATCATCGTGGACACCTACGGCGGCTGGGGTCGCCACGGGGGCGGCGCCTTCAGCGGCAAGGACCCGACCAAGGTGGACCGTACCGCCAGTTATATGGCCCGGTACGTCGCCAAGAACATCGTCGCGGCCGGTCTGGCCGACGCGTGCGAAGTCCAACTGTCGTACGCCATCGGCGTGGCCGACCCGATCTCAGTCCTGATCAACACCGAAGGCACGGCCAAAATCAGCGAGACGAAGATTAGCCGGATCGTCAAGGACCTCTTTCCGCTGACGCCCAAGGGGATGGTCAACCACCTGAAGCTGACGCGTCCGATCTTCGCGGCCACCGCGCACGGCGGGCATTTCGGCCGGGAACTGCCTGAGTTCACCTGGGAGAAGACCGATATGGTCGAGGCCCTGCAGAAGGCCGCCAGGAAGTAGAGGGACACCCCATCTGTTACGCATCACGAGCCCGGCCATGTGCCGGGCTTTTTCGTGCGCTCCATCTTCGAGGCGCAAAAAGGCGTGGGCCCACGCCACATGGCTGCGGGCCCACGCATACGGCCTTCTTCGTTGTCGTCGATGGCAATTGGGCTACTGACCGGCCAGATACCGGATCTCGAACGGCGACAGCAGGCGGTCGTAGATGCGAATCTCGTCGAGCGCACCGTTGAACGGATTGCCCCCGTCGCGAACGGAGGCGCCGAACACCATGCCCGCCGTCGGGTCCGATCCGAATGAGAAGGCGGCCTCGGCGCCCAACTGCCCGGCCATGTAGACCTTCCCGATGGCCCCGTCGAACGTCATCGCCACATGGTACCATTCGCCGACCGGCAACGCCGCCGTCGGAATGT
>JAAYBA010000033.1 GCA_012719085.1 Planctomycetota bacterium | reverse complement strand
CGGCGCGGTAGTTGCCGACGGATTCGCTGGTGCGCAAGGACCGATTGTAGGTGCGCAGGTGGCGGATGCGACCGCCGAATTCCGGCGCGATCTGGAGCAAGCCGCCCAAGCCGGCCGGACGCCAATCGACATCGAAGCGACCCCAGCCAAACTGGCGAGTCTGGCCGCCGTCGCAAAGCTTGCCGTCGATGACGAAAGTGATGATTCTCGGGCCCGCATCAACATTCGCGACGATGTGGTGCAGGTGTCCCGCCTTGAGAAGCCCACCATCGCAGCTCCAGCGGCTCTCGACGGCGCCATCGTTCCGGACGATCTCGACGGCGCCGCCCGATGCGGTCCGCAGGCATATCCCCCGCCCTTGGTCGTTGCGGCCCTCCAGAATTGTCCGGCCGGGCGTCAGCGACTCGAACTCGATCCAGAGATCGATGGCAAAACCTTCGACAACACAGTCCGGCTCGCGGGGCGCGACCGTTCTGTTCTCGAACTGGCTCCAGAGCCCTTCGAGCAGAGTCCGGTCAATCGGATGGACACGGGCAATGGTCTTCTGCGTCTCGGTCAGATAGAACTGGCCATCGTCTTCGATCAAATCGGGATAGCTCATGCGGACGCGCGGATCGTCGTCGTACAGGACGATTTCCGGCTGGGACCAGCGAATGACCTTGCCCTCGGGCGAATCGGCCTCGACGCCTCCGCAGAGCCAGGCGGGATTGCGGTCATCATACGAGCGGCCCCCATGATTGTGGAACCAGTAGAGGTACTTGCCGTTGGCGCATTGCCAGGCGAAGTTGGCGGCGCGCGGGTGCTTGATGAGCCGGCCGTCGGCGTACCGCATGTACTGCGGCGGGCTCCAGGTGCGTCCGCCGTCGCGGCTGTAGGTGCAGGCCGGATGGCCGTCCGTCGTGCGGTAGACGCAGAAGAACGAGCCGTCGCTGAGGACACAGAAGTTCTGCTCCTCGGCAATCCGCCCGCCGCCGGCCGGCGCCCGCAGGCCAATGTCGCCATCGGGCAACGTTTGCCACGTCACGCGGTTGGGGTCAGTCTCGGTCAGAAGGTCGACGCTCGCCAGCAGAACGCCTTCGGTCCGGGCGAGGAAGGTCTGCCCGAACCGGCCGACCTTGTGCAGCGGAACGTAGGCCGCGTCGTCGTGGATGAAGGGCTTGCCGACGTTCCAGAAGAACCGTACCTCGCCGGTGTACGGGTTCTCGCGGTCGATCTCGAACTCGCGGACGGGGATGGCAAAGCGCCGCTTCGACCACGTGCGGCCGTGATCATCGCTGTACTTGAAGACGTAGTAGCCTAGCGTATCGACGCGGCTGCACCAGCCGCCTTTATAGGGTGGGTCGTCGGCCTTGACACGACGCAGGTTGTCGGTGTTGTGGTTGTAGAAGGCGAAGATGCGCCCGCTCGGGGCCTTCAGCAGGACGGCGTACGAAGACTCCGGCCCATCCGCCGGCTCGACGTCGACCGGCGGCGACCACGTCCGGCCCCGATCCGCACTTCGCAGCGTCACAACGTGCTGGCCGACGGCGCCTTCGTGTCCCGACCCGGTCGTCAGAATGCAAAGCCACACGCCATCATCAGTCCGCACAACATAGGGCTGATCGGCATAATTCTTCGATGGGATCTCCCAGCCCGTGCGGATGTTCCGCATGTCCTCGGCGGCAATTCGGACCGCCATCAGCGCAACGAGCAGAAGCATGCGCCATCCCGTCACGAGCTGTCACCCCTCTCGACGGCTTCGATGGCGTCCAGCAGTCCATCGGTGGTGTACTCGGCGGCCGTCAGATCGACGCGCACGCCGAGCTTGTTCAACTGTTCCGAGGTCACCGGGCCGATGGAGGCGACTTTCGCCCGGCTCGCGTTGACCGCCTCCGGCGGGATCGCATCGACGAAGTTCCGCGCCGCCGACGGGCTGGCGAACGTCAGCCAGTCGATCTGCCCGTCTTCGATCTGCCGGCGCAGGGCCTCGGCATCGCCGGTCTTCGGAACTGCGGTGTACAGTGGAACATCCTGAACGATCGCCCCACCGGTTTCCAGGACCTCCACCAGGTCGTTCGTCGCCAGTTCCGAGCGCAGCGACAGCACCTTCTTGCCGTTCAGATTCGCAAAGGCGACGAGCTGCCGGCCCAGTTCGCGTCCGGTGAACACCGTGGGCACGAAGTCGGCCTTGATCCCGTACTGCGCCAGGGCCGCCGCCGTCTTGACGCCCAGCGTCGCCAGCCGGTTGGCGGCGAACACCCGCGCATCCTTGCCGAGGGCCGCCATTGCCTCAAAGAAGACCCGGACCCCGTTGGGGCTGGTGAAGATCACCCAGTCGTAGTCGCCCAGATGCGCCAGGATGCGGAGGAACTCGTTGCCGTCCGTGAGCGGCTGAATCGCAATTGTCGAAAACGCAACCGGATGGCCGCCGCGATCGAGGATCTTCCTGGTGAACTCCGCGTTGCCCGCCGTATCGCGCGTCGTGACGATGGTCCTGCCGAACAGCGGCTGCTTCATGAACCAGTCCAGCTCGCTGTCGCCCTCGGCGGCGGCGCCGATGATAATCAGGGCGGGCGGCTCGATCTTCTCGGCCCGGCACGCTCCGACAATCTCGTTCAGCGGCGCTCGCACAACTCGCTGAGTGGGCAGCGTAGCATTGGCGATCAGCGCGACCGGCGTCGCGCCCGCTCGACCGCAGGCCATCAGCCGCTCGGCGATCCGCCCCAGCGCACCGATGCCCATGTAGAACACGAGCGTTCCGGGGAACCGGGCGAGCACCTCCCAGTCGATGTTGCTGTCTTCCTTGCCATCGGCCTCGCGGCCCGTGATGAAGGCGACCTGCGAACTGTACCGCCGGTCGGTCAGCATGATCCCGGTGT
>JAAYBA010000276.1 GCA_012719085.1 Planctomycetota bacterium | reverse complement strand
GATGGCTGCGCTTGCCATGGACAATGAGCTTGCCGTCTTCGACGCGGAAGGTGCCCTGGTTCTCGCTGGCCCGCCAGCCTTCGAGGCCTTTGGTGCCGTCGAACAGGGAGACCCAGCCGTCGTCGGCCATATCGGGCAGCGGCTTGACCTGGATGTTCCTGTAATGAACGATGCTGTCGGGATCGTGGCCCTGGATGGCGAAGGTGCCGCGGTCGATCTTGCGTCCGCCGCGACTCCAGCCTTCCGGCTCGATCCAGTTGACCGTCGTTCTGCCGTCGATCTTGATCGTGACGTGTTTGCCCACCACCTTGATGTAGTAATGGAACCACTCGCCGTCTTTCGACGGGGCGTTATCGATCACGTCCTGCACGCCGTAGAGGCCGCCGGTCTTCTTGCGGTCGCTGTGCGTCGTGTTGACCTGGCATTCATAGCCCTTGTCGGGCCAGCCGGTCTGCTGGTATGCCGTGTGGAAGTAAATACCCGAGTTCGCTTTGGGCATTGTCATCACGTCGGCGCGGAACTCGAAGTTCCTGAAGCTGCCCCCGTTGACCGGTCCGGTGTAGAATAGGTGGCTGCGTTTGCCGTGGACGATGAGCTTGCCGTCCTCGACGCGGAAGGTGCCCTCGTTCTCGCTGGCCTTCCAGCCGTCGAGGCCCTTGGTCCCATCGAACAGCGTGATCCATCCGCCGTCATCGGCAGCGGCACTGCATACGGTGATCAGGCAGCAGGTCAGCAATCCAAGTGTGGTCTTCTTCAGCATGTCAGGAATCTCCTCAAAGTCTTGTGGATTGGTCTCAGAGTCGCCAGGGGCTGCGCATGGCCCGCACGAGCCGGCGGTTGGCCGCGTCGTTGCCGACGAATTGCTCCTTCGTCGGGTCCCATCGCAGCTTCTGTTCGAGGCGGATGGTAATGTCGCTGATGTGGCAGAGGATATCAGCCTGGACGGCGTCGTCGATCGGGCAGATCGTGTCTTTGCGCGTCTTGACGCAATCGAGCAGGTTCCGGGCGTGGTTGCCGCTCTCGTATAGCCGGATGTCGTTCGGGCCCCACTGGATGTCGAGCAGTTCTTTGGGATGGGCATTGATACCGGAGCGATCGACGTGGACCCAGCCGTCGGTGCCTTCAAAGGCGGTGCCGTGGTCGCTGGTCCGTCCATAGCGCGTTTTCCATGCGTCGGGATAGGGGTTGCCGAAATAGTTCATTCGGACCCCGCTGTCATACGTGCAGGTGATGTCCCAATTCATTGCGGTGTTGCAGACGCCCTCGGGGTCGGGCCAGACGCCTTTGCCCTCGATCTCAAGGCCGCAGGCGACTTTGTCCCCGCCGCCCCAGAGCGCGATATCGAGCGGGTGGACGCCCCAGCCGGCGATGAAGCCCAGGGCGTAGTCCGAAATAAACCACCACCACTGATTGGACACGCGGTCCGGCGTATGCGGTGTGTAGGGGGCCGGGCCGAGCCACATGTCGTAGTCGATCCAGTCCGGCGCCGGCGCCGGTTGACGCGAGCCGCCCGACGAGCTGCCCGCACACCAGACGTTGATCTCACGCAGCTTGCCGATGCGCTCGTTGAGCGCCAGTTCGCAGGCGAATCGGAAGTTTCGCTCCGAACGCTGCTGCGTGCCGAACTGGAAGATCGTGCCATAGCGGTTGCACGCCTCGCGCAGCGCCTGGTCCTCGGCCAGGCTCAGGCCCATCGGTTTTTCGAGGTAAATGTCCTTGCCCGCGCGGGCGGCTTCGAGCGCGACCAGAACGTGCCAATGGTCGGTCGGGGCCGCGAGGATCACGTCGATGTCTTCGCGGGCGATAATCTCGCGAAAGTCGGTGTAGACGGCGCATTCGTCGTTGCCGTAATGCGCGTTGACGATGGCCGAGACCTCGTCGCGGCGGGGCTTCTTGAGGTCGCAGATCGCCACCACGCGGCAGTCGTTCTGCGACAGGAAGTTCCGCATGACATAGGTCCCCTGCGGCCCGACGCCCACGCAGCCCATTGTGATCCGCTCGCTGGCCGGGACCGCACCGGCCCGACCCAGCGCCGCAGAGGGGACAAAGTACGGAAACCCAATGGCCCCCAGCGTCAGCCCCGTTGCGCTTTGGATGAAGCCCCGTCGTGAGATGTTCCTGTGGCGGACCATGCGGTTCTCCTCACACACTCGATATCGGCCAAATGCAGACATCAAAGAGCAAAATTCAAAATGGCGGAACCCGCGAACCATATCAAAAGGCAAGAAGCAAAAATCAGAGTAGCGGAATCCGCCTTCGGCGGATGACTTCCACATCTCTGCATTTTGCTGTTTGATCTTTGCTTTGATCCTGGCGGATGACTTCCTTCACTTTGCACTCTGCCTTTTGATCTTTGCTCTTTGAGCCATGCTGTCAGTGTAAGGCGCTGGTCGCACCGAGTCAAACCGAAAGCCACCCGGTGTAGGATGGGCTTTTACCCATACAGCCAAACCAGCATGGGCTCACGCCCATCCTTGTACACTGGTCCGTGGATGGTCTATGGTCTCTTGCTGTGGCAGGAGGTGTTCGGGCCGGGGGGTGGGCGGCCCCCCCCGGCCTTGGCCATTGCATCTTTTTTCCGACGAATTTGAAACGGTTGGTGAATTGATGCGACTTTAACGTGACAGTGCGGTACTTCGCGGAGGCGCCGAGGTGCGGGATGGGCCTCGGTTGATGGATACAGAGGCACAGTCGGCGTAGACTGGG
>JAAYBA010000275.1 GCA_012719085.1 Planctomycetota bacterium | reverse complement strand
TTCGGGCGGATCATCCGCGATCTCAACGCGCGGGGCGGCACGGACGCCTACGAGTTGCGGGTCGCCAACGCGCTGTGGGGCCAGCAGGACTTCGCCTTCCTCGACGCGTTCGCCAGGCTCGTTGAGACCGAGTACGGCGGGCACATCCGCAACGTGGATTTCGTCGCCGCTGCCGAGAAGGCCCGCGGGACGATCAACACGTGGGTCGAAGAGCAGACCAACGGCAAGATCAAGGACCTCATCAGCCAAGGCGCCATCGGACCGATGACCCGGCTGGTGCTCACCAACGCGATCTACTTCAAGGGCAACTGGGCCCGCCAGTTCGACGAGGACCGGACGCAGGACGCCCCCTTTACCCTGCTTGACGCGAGCAAGGTCCAGGTCCCCATGATGAACCAGAAGGCCCGGTTCGGCTATGCCGAAGCAGACGGTCTGCAGGTGCTGCAATTGCCCTACGTCGGTGATGAGCTGTCGATGGTCATCCTGCTGCCGAGGGCAACCGATGGGATCGGACAGCTCGAACAGCAACTGACCGCCGGGAACCTCGCGAGATGGTTGGACGACCTCCGCGAGCGCGAGGTGTTCGTTTCGATCCCCAAGTTCAAGACGACCAGTAAGTTCAGTCTGGAGAGCGTGTTGCGCTCGATGGGCATGGGACAGGCGTTCACGGGCGCCGCCGATTTTTCGGGCATGACGGGCCGTCGCGACCTGTTCATCTCGGCGGTGATCCACCAAGCCTATGTGGACGTCAATGAGGAAGGCACCGAGGCCGCCGCCGCGACGGGTGTGGTGATGAAACTGACCTCGGCCATGCCGGATCGGACGCCCGTTTTCCAGGCCGATCACCCGTTCCTCTTCATGATTCGCGACAACGCCTCCGGCAGCATCCTCTTTTTCGGCCGCGTCTCGGACCCCCGGCCGCAAGACTGACTACAACTCTTAACATCTTCTCTGCAAACACCTTGCGCCCCTCCCGGCTAAACCGGGAGGGGTCGTCCGCAAAGAAAAATCACTTCTTCTGCAAAAAAGAGCTTGAACTGCGCGAACAGATAATACACAATGTACTAATGATATTAGTACATTTGTCGTGCGGATAAGTTGAGAACGGTCGCCATGGCACTTTGGATGCAGATATCGTCGGGTTCTGAGTCGCCCATCTACCAGCAACTGGTCGAGCAGATCAGCGGGGCAATCGCCAGAGGCGAGCTGCGAACGGGCGACAAGCTTCCGGCGGTGCGGGCCCTGGCAGCCGAACTGGTAATCAACCCCAATACCGTGGCGCGGGCCTATACGCTGCTGGAGCAGTCCGGTCTGGTCACAACGAAGACCGGCTCGGGCACGTTCGTCAGCGATCCGGCGTTGCGTCATGCGGACGCCGCCCAGATCAACGTCCTCACCGAGCGGATGGACACGCTCATCGGCCGTGCGGTCAATCTCGGTCTCGATCGCAACGCACTGATGGCGCTCTTCGAGAAGCGTCTGGAGAAATTTGCGAGCACACTGGATAAGGGCGAGGCGGAGAATGGCTGAGATCGTACTGGAGACGAAGGGGCTGACGAAGTATTACGGGGCCAAGCCCGCGCTGGACCATCTGGACTTGCGGGTCCCGCGCGGTTGCATCTGCGGCTTTCTCGGCCGCAACGGCGCCGGCAAGACCACCGCGATCAAGCTGATGCTCGGATTGCTTACGCCGACCGCCGGATCGGCCAGCCTGCTGGGCTGCGATTCGACCGCGCTGACGCCCGCGATCCGCCAGCGCATCGGCTATGTCACCGAAGGTCATCGGCTCTTCCGCTGGATGACCATCGGACGGCTGGAGGAGTTCCAGAGGGCCTTCTTCCCCAAGCAGTGGGACAGCCGGCTCTTCGCCGAGATGATCGAGTACTTCGAGCTTTCCAAGCGACAGAAGATCAAGCACCTCTCCAACGGCCAGCGGGCCCAGGTCTCGCTGGCGTTGGCGCTGGCGCCGAATCCGGAGCTGCTGGTGATGGACGATCCGACACTTGGCCTGGACGCGGCCATTCGGCGGCAGTTCCTTGAAGGGATGATCGAGCTGATCATGCGCCAGGGGCGGACGGTGCTGTTCTCCAGCCACATCCTCGCGGACGTCGAACGCGTCGCCGATCGCATCGTCGTGATCGACAAGGGCGTGCTGCGGGCCGACTGCCCGCTCGAACAATTCCGGGCCTCGGTTCGCAAGGTCGTAGTGCATTTCGAGAACTCGGCGCCGGCCGACATAGAGCTTGCCGGCCTGCTCCACTTCCGTCGCAGCGAGCGGCAGCTCGAACTGACGCTGGTGGGCGTCGGCGATGCGGAGGTCGCCGACTGGGCCGCAAGGGCCGGCGCCGAACGTTTTGATTTCGTCGAGATGAACCTGGAGGATCAGTTCATCGAGTTCACCGC
>JAAYBA010000032.1 GCA_012719085.1 Planctomycetota bacterium | reverse complement strand
TATTATTTATTGAGAGAGAGATCAGGGGGATACCGGAGACCGAAACAAGATGGCCAGCCGGAGATCTTCGGCATCTACGCGGCCGTCACCGTTGAGGTCGGCGGCACCGATGCCGGCGCCCGGCTCGACGCCGAACCACGATTTGCTCGCCTCGCAGGTGCCGCCGTAGACGCCCATATTCACGCGGCCGCCGTTGGGGAATGGCTCCTGGCCGAGCGGACTATTCGGGTCGCCCGCGTCGATGCAGGGGCTGGTGACGTCGTCGGCCACCCACGCCAGGGCCACGGCGCCCCAGTGGCCGGCCTGCGATTTCAGGTGAAAGTCGTTGTGGTCGGGGGCGACGAAGAGCGGGTCGGCGCCGATATTGCCGACGCCGCCACGGTCCGGCGTCCAGCCCTCGATGCAGGAGTGCTCGACGACGACCCGGTTGGGATCGCCGGCAATCTGGGCGTCGTAGCCCATCATCGGCGGGCCCTCCGGATTGTGTGCCAAGCTCTGATTGCCCCAGAAGATGCATTCGATGGCCTGAAGTGAGCTGGCGGTCGTCCAGAAGGAGGGACGGCAGTAAGCGGCGCCCGCCCCGTCTTCGGTGGCGATGTTGCCGTGGAATGTGCAGTGATCCAGCAATGCCGAAGCGTCTCGAACGGACATCGCGCCGGCGTTCTCTCCCGTGTTTCCGACGAACAGGCAGTTGGCGATCACGGCATGGCCGTCCGTGCAGGTGACCGCCCCCCCGCGTCCTCCGTTCTCGATGAAGGTGCAGTGCAGCAGGCGCAGGTCGCCCAGGTTCCAGACGGCCCCCCTGCCGTCCTCGCCGCGATTGCCACGGAACAGACAGGCGAACAGGACCATATCGCCCTCCTCGTTGTGTGCCGCGGCGGCACTCTGTTCGCTGTCATTCTCGATGAACTCCGAGGCGATCACCACGACCGAGCCCTGATGGTTGCACAACGCCCCGGAATCGTCGCCCGAATTGCGCAGGAAGCGGCAGTATTCGATCCGGAGATCGCCCTGGTCGTTGTAGACGCCGGCGTCGCCGTCGCTGGCGAGGTTGTCGCGGAACGTGCAGCGGCGCAGGAGAGGGCTTCCCCCATCGTTGCACAGTCCGCCCCCATGGCCGTCGGCGGCGTAGGCGTGGCAGATTGTCAGACCGTCCAGAACGGTGTCGCTGCCCACCGCCGGGGCCATCACGACAGAGAAGCTGTTGTTGTACCGTACCAGCGGGTTGGCGGTGTCGTCATCGCCGGCCAGGTCCCCGCTCAGGATCGTGGCGAAGCGGTCGGGGTCGCGCAGATCCGGGTCTGCCGCCCCCACGCCGGCAAAGCCGCCCAGGATCGCGACGCCGTCGTTCAGAAGGAAGGTCGCCCGGCGGTTGCCCTCCACGACCTGGTAAGCCTGGTCGGGACGGTATAACCCCTGGGCCACCCGAATCTCGTCTCCCGCCGACGCCACCGCCATGGCGTCCTGCAGATACCGGAAGGCGGTGGTCCACGAGAAACCATCCCCGGGCGGGGTGGCGTCGTCATCCACGTGGAGGGTTCGCCCCGGTACGGTGCCCGAAAGGGCGGGAAGGACAGTGCACAAAAGGGCCAGGGCCAGTGTTCTCGAATTCCGCTCCGTTCGCATATGCCTCTCCTCTCACCATCGGATCAGAGACCAACCGCTTTTATTATACACGCGGTGGGCGGGGAACGCCACGGAAATCGGGGAGATTGCCGCTTCTTACAGACCTGCACTTCGATCTGTCTTCTGCGCGTATCGACGTGCGCCTCTCGTGTGAGTCCCCATATCCATGACTCAACCCATTCGTCGCCGCCGCCGGACTTGGTTCATAGTGACGCCGTGAGGCGTACTCTTCCGCGTTGGGGGTCCCGTCGCCCCCTACGACACACCGCCAAGAGAAGATATGCCCTTACAGGCACACTACAAACGGGATACACGGGATCTGTTCAAAGATAACGGATGAGGAATCAAAAGTGTCCGGTACATTTTTCCATTGGCTTGTGCGGCGGCCCGGTCGGCGCGGACTCACTGAGGACCTCTCCCGTCGAGATAGGTCTTCGCGTCGGTCAGGGCCATGTCGGGCGACTCCGGCGCATCACGGAAGCACTGAATGGGCATGAACAACGTGCCGCGGCTGGCGGCCTCCACAACGATGGTATGCTCCGGCTCGGTCCGCCCTCCGACCGTGGCGGTATCCAGGTGGGTCGGCCGGCGGGGTGTTCGCAGCACGGCGAAGTACCGGTACCCGTACTGGAGCGTCAGCTCGGCCGCACGGCGGTGGAGGTAGTCCGAGAGCACGCGATCCGCCGTACAGGCGTTGGCCACGTATGTGACATAGAACGTATCCTCCGAGATCCGCTTCTCGGAGTACCCCTTGCCCGACCGGCGCACGGCCCGCTGGTAAGGAGTAGGTTCGCACGCACACCCGCACACAAGGACAACCGAAGCGACCGCAATCCAATCTATCCGCATAGCCATTCCCCGCAAACCAAACCCGTCCAGGCGCCCCCCATGCTATCCGAGCACGGTTCGTCTGTCACGCCAGGAGAACCAAAAAGGGGGGAAACGAAACGGTGTCAGGTGAGTTTTCCCGGGTACTTTCGGGTGGCGGAGGGGGCGCCGCGCAAGGCTCGGGGCGTTCGCCGGCGGGTCGCGGGGCGTTCGAGGGCTCGAGGGGAGAGGCCGCGAACCGGAGGCCCTGCGCAGGACCGGAGAGCTGGAGCCACGCCTTTTGGAAATCGCACTGCCCCCCCATGACCGGTACCTGCGAATCGCAGGTAGCGCACCTCGCCCGCCGGCGCGACCCCCCGAGACTCGCCTTTGCAGGCGTGCTGATAGGCACCCGCCGCAGACATGCACCATCCGACTACAACCGCTACCTGCGAATCGCAGGTAGCGCACGGACCCTGCTCGCGCGATCTGCCTGATACTTGCCTGTGCGGCGGCCCTGTCGCGGAGCGATGTGGGGTACACTTCTCCGGTCGTATCTCGTGTTTCGTATCTCGCTTTTCGTATCTCGTATCTCGCAACTGGGCGGGAGGGGATGCGGTGCGGGTGGTGCGTGGGGTGAGGGAATCGTCGGTTTGCCTCCGGCGCGGGGGGTGGTATACTGGCGGCATCAGGTGACGCGGGAATCAGCCGGGAACGATGGGGGACAACGGCGGCCTTCACGGCGGCATGGGCGGGCTTGGGAGGAAAGGATATGACGGGCGGCTTTCGTACAACGTGTGTGTCGATCTTGTTGGCCGTAGCGTTGAGTGCATGGGCCGGCGGGGATCAGGCGTCGGAAGGCACCGGCGTGGGCAGGCGGTTCCCTGCCGAGAGAACGACCTATATCGACTCGGTGACGGGCGAGGAAGTCACGACGCTGACGACCTCACCCGCCCGCGACGACAAGATCTACCAGACCCATCCGAACTGGACGGCGGACGGGGAACACATTGTCTTCACGTCCGACCGGACCGGCTCGAAGCAGTACTTCGCCGTCTCGACGGCGACCGGGGCCATCACGCAACTGACCGACGACAGCGGGCCGGGCAACGCCTGCCTGAGCCGTACGAAGAACCAGATGTTCTACTCCTGCGGACGGGCGATCTGGGACCTGGACATCAACGCGGTGCTTCGGCCAGGCGCCGACGCCTCGAACCACTCGCATCGCCGCAAGGTGGTCGATCTGCCCGAGAACACGCAACTCCACGGGACTCTTACGGTGGACAGCGACGGCAGAACCATGTACCTGAGCGTTCAACGGGGCGAGACGTGGGCCCTGCTAGCCCTGGATACGGAACGCGGCGAGTTCCGAACGATTCGGGAGGTGGAGTTTCGCGTGGGGCACTGTCAGGCTCATCCGACGATCTCGGGCCTGATCATGTACTGCTGGGAGACGGGCGGCGACGCGCCGCAGCGGACATGGATCGTCCGCGCCGACGGCTCGGACAACGGCCCCTTCTACGAGGAGACGTATGACGAGTGGGTCACGCACGAGGTGTGGTGGGGAGCGGACAAGGCGCTGTTCACGATCTGGCCGAAGAATGAGGAAATGCTCGGCAAGCCGCACGGCATCGCCTGGGTCGCGCTTGGCGATCGGTCGCTTCACATCCTGGACCAGAAGAAGTATTGGCACGTGGGCGGCGACGCGGCGGGCGAATGGGCGGTGGGCGACACGTTCGACGGGCAGCTCTTTCTCGTGGACGCCCGCACGGGCGAGGCCAGGCTTCTGACGCAGGGACACCGACCCAAAGGCGCCACGGTCCACCCCCATCCATCGTTCTCGCCGGACGGATCGAGCGTGCTGTTCTGTTCGGAAAGGAACGGCAACTGGGATGTGTGCCTCGTCCCTATGAGGTGACGGGGCTACGGCGGGCTTTGGGGGCAGCGTTGCGGGGTGCGGGCGTTGCGGCGGCAGCGGGGAATCGGCGGCGGAGGGGGTGATTCGGCGAACGCCGGGCCGGGATCGTCGTAGTAGGCAGTCGGAAACGGCGTTTTTCAGTGCGTTTCGGCTTGTGCGACGTCGCAAGAGAACGGAACTCTAAGGAAGGAGAACGATTATGAAGACACGCATCATTTGGGCCGCCCTGCTGAGCACCGTGGCCCTGGCCCCTCTGGGCTGCAAGACCACCATCGTCGATCCCGTCTCGCAGAGCCGGGCCACCTACCGTATGGGCAAGCTGACCGCCGAGGAGCCGAGGGAGATCGACGCCGTATACACCGCGTCGGAACAGGCGATGTCCGAACTCGGACTGAAGGTCGTCCAGCGCACCAAAGACGCCCTGCAGGCCGAACTCGTCGCCCGCGACGCGCAGGACAAGAAGGTCTCGGTCAAGCTCCTGTCAATCACGAAGGACACCACCAGGGTCACCATCGACATCAGTCCCGTCGAGAAGGCCCAGCGCATCCATAGCGCGATCCGCGACAATCTCGGCCTGTAGGCGCGATGCGACGAGCCGGCGTGCGGGGAGCATCCCCTGCACACCCGAACGCCTTGCTCCACAATCGCTCGCGCCCGACCGCGTCGCCGCCGACCCTTGGCAGGCCAAGCCCGTAATGGTATGGATGAGACCCTTGCGTCGCTGAACGGGTTCTCTTGCACGGGTCGATATGCGCAGATTGACAGGGGCTCTCATCCTTCTCCTCGCCATCCCGGCGTGCGCGGCGGGCGAGCCGTCGTGGCATGCCCTGACCTATGTGGGTCAATACAGTCCGAAGAAGTACGACGAGGTCCCCTTCAGTGGGAACTCGAGGCCCTGGCGTCGCATCATTGGGGCCGGTACAACGAATACGAAGAACTCGCCGGCTCGTTCAATCTGCGCTGGCACCAGTTCCCCTGGAACGCGCACCTGCCGACGACGCTCGGGCACGGCATCGGGCTGTCGTATGCGACCGTGGTGCCGGAACAGGAAGTCCTCTACCGGCGGGGCCAGAGCGCCCGTCTTCTGGCGTTCCTGATGTGGGACGTCACGTTCAGCCTGCCCGACCACCCGGCCTGGGCCGTGTTCTTCCGCATCCACCACCGCTCCGGGGCCTTCGGCACGTTCAGCGGGGTGCACGGCGCGGCCAACTATCCCTGCATCGGGATCAAGTATAGCTTCTGATCGCCCGGCGTGGCGACGGGCCCACCGAAAGCCGAAAACGCGGACGGAGTTTCTGCTTGCCGTGGATGGGACAAAATTGTAAACCCTAATCTCCTGCCTACAATTATGTGGGCCGACCATATGGAATCTGCGAAGAACAGGGCGGCAATGAAGGCAAAGCAATCGGCGGAAGTACAACTGCTCAGCGACGTGGCGAAGGCGTTCGCCGAGTCGCTGGACCTCGAAGCGACGCTCAAGAGCATCCTGAAATCCCTGGACACGCACCTGCGACTGCGCCGGGGGACGATCACCCTGCTGGACCCGCAGACCGAGACGCTGACGATCCGGGTGGCCCACGGGCTCAGCGAGCAGTCCAAGAGCCTCGGCAGCTACAAGGTCGGCGAGGGCATCACCGGTCGCGTGGTGCAGACCGGCGAAGAGATCGTCGTGCCGGACATATCGAAGGACCCGCGCTTTCTGGGACGGACCCGCCCGCGCAAGCGGGCCGACGGCAAACGGACGGCGTTCTTCTGCGTGCCGATCAAGCTGGATGGGCGGACGGTGGGCGCGATGAGCGTGGACCGGCAGGCCGAGCGGACCGACAGCTTCGAGGCGAACGTGCGTCTGCTGAACATCATCGCGACGATGGTCGCCCAGGCGATCAAGCTCAACAAGCTCGTCGAATCCGAGCGGAAACTGCTCCAGGACGAGAACGTGCGCCTGCGTCGGGAACTGAAGAATCGATTCGACATGCGCAACATGGTCGGGACCAGCAACGCCATGCAGGCGGTCTATCGCCTCGTCGAGCAGGTCGCCGAGAGCACCGCGACCGTGCTGATCCGCGGCGAAAGCGGCACGGGCAAGGACCTCGTCGCCCACGCCGTGCACTACAACAGCCTCCGCGCCGACAAGCCCTTTATCAAGGTCAACTGCACCGCCATGCCGGAGACCCTGCTGGAGAGCGAGCTGTTCGGGCACGAGAAGGGCGCCTTCACCGGCGCGGTCGAACGCAAGCTGGGCCGATTCGAGCGGGCCAACGGCGGTACGATCTTCCTCGACGAGATCGGCGATTTCCCCACCACCCTTCAGGTCAAACTGCTCCGCGTCATCCAGTTCCGCGAGTTCGAGCGCGTCGGCGGCACCGAGACGATTCGGGCGAACGTCCGCATCATCGTCGCCACGCACAAGGACCTCGAGACGCTGATCACCGAAGACCTCTTTCGCGAGGACCTGTACTACCGGATCAACGTTTTTCCGATCTACCTGCCGCCGCTGCGGGAGCGCAAGGACGACATCATGCTGCTGGCGGACCACTTCCTCGAGCGGTTCGCCGCCGAGAACGGCAAGCACATCACGCGGATCTCAACGCCCGCGATCGACATGCTGACGCACTACCACTGGCCCGGCAACATCCGCGAACTGGAGAATTGCGTCGAGCGAGCCGTCCTGCTGTGCGGCGACGACGTGATCCGCAGCGAGCATCTGCCTCCCTCGCTCCAAATGGTGGACCGGAGCCAGGCCAGCGACCATCCCTCCCTGTCGGAAATCATCGCGAACAAGGAGCGGGAACTGATCGTCGACGCGCTGAAGAAGACCGGCGGCCACCAGCGCGACGCCGCCAAAGAGCTGGGCGTCACCGAGCGAATCCTCGGCTACAAGATCAAGAAGTACGGCATCCACCCGAAGTACCTGTAGCCGTCGGGGGACGCCACCGCCCTGCTCTCCGCCGCTATGCGGCGGCCGGCTCCTCGGCGTAGTCGTCGAAGCGCACGCTGATCTTCTTGCTGACGCCCTGCATCTGCATCGTGACGCCGAACAGCACGTCGGCGATGCTCATCGTCCGCTTGGTGTGCGTGATGACGATGAACTGGCTTTCCTTCTGGAACTCGCGCAGCAGCATCGTGAAGCGCTCGGTGTTGGCCTCGTCGAGCGCCGCATCGACCTCATCCAGAAAGCAGAACGGGGACGGCTTGCTGCGGAACACCGAGAACAGCAGCGCCAGCGCGGTCATGGACTTCTCCCCGCCGCTGAGCAGCGAGATGCTGCGGGTCTCCTTGCCCGGGGGCTTGGCGATCACTTCGATGCCCGCTTCGAGCACGTCGTCGGCGTCTTCGAGCACGATGTCGGCCTTGCCGCCGCCGAAGAGCTTGCGGAAGATCTGTTGGAAGTTGATGCGGATCTGCTCGAAGGTCTCGACGAACTTCTCCCGGCTCTGCTTGTTGAGTCGGTTGATCAACTGCTGCAACTGCGTCTTGCTCTCGTTGAGGTCCTGCACCTGGTTGGCCAGGAACGTGTGACGCTCTTCGAGGCCGGCCTGCTCGTCGATCGCATCGAGGTTCACGTTGCCCAGCCGCTCGATCTTGCCGCGCAGCTCGTTAATCTCGCCCTTGACCTGCTCCCAGTTCACATCGTCGGTCGTCCGCTCGGCGTAGGCCTCGGCCAGCTCGATCTGCAATTCCTCGCGGACGCGTTCGACCAGGTCCTGCTGGCGGACTTCCAACTGCCCGAGCTGGATGCGCAGCTCGCCGATCACGCGATCGACCTCTTCCTTCTGCGTTCGCGCGGTGCGGACTAGCTCTTCCTTGCGCTTCTGTTCGGCGGCCAGCCCTTCCAGCGCCTCCTGCAACTGCCGGTTGTCCCGCTGCTGCGTCTCTTTCTGTACGAAGAACTCCGAGACGCACGACTCGCATTCGAGGATATCGCGCTGGGCCTCGGCCGTCTGCTCGTCGCAGACCTGGACGTCTCGCTCGGCGGCCGCCACGGTGCGCCGGTTTGTCTCGATCTGATTCTCCAGACTCTCGATGATCTGCTTGAGCCCCTTCTGCTGTTCGACGGCCTGGCCCAGACGGACCTTCAATTCCGTCAGTTCGCCGACCCGGCTTTGCTGCTGTTCGCGCAGCTCGTCGTACATCGTTTCGAGCTCGTGGATGTGGGCGGCCCGCTGGTTGTTGACCGCCTCCAGCTCGGTGAGCCGCTGCTTCGAATCGTACTCGCGCTGCACCGACTGGGCGATCTGCTCCTCGAGTGCCCCCAACTCGCCGGCAATCAGCGGCTCTTCCTCCTTGAGTCGCTTGATGTCCTGCTCGAAGTGCGAGAGCTTGGAGTTGACCTGGGTCTTCTCGGTATTGGCCTCGTAGATGGCGGTGCGCAGGTCTTTGCAGAGCTTCTCCAGGTGGACCTTGGTCTGGGTGTTCCTCTGGATCTCGGACTCCAACTGGGCGATCTCGGCGTTGATGTGATCGATGGTCTCTTCGAGCTGGTCGATCCGGCTGCGTCGGGAGATCAACCCGGACGCCTTGCCCAGCGGACCGAGCCGGAGCAGGCCGTCGGCGCCGAGGCATTCGCCGGCCAGCGTCACGAAGGAATAGCCGGCCGGCAGTCTGTCCGACAGTTCGGTCGCGACCGCCAGCGATTCGACCAGGATCGTCTTGCCCAGCAACTGCCAGGCCAACGTCGCGTAGCGGCTTTCGTAGGAAACGAACTCGACGAGCCGCCCCCGCACGCCGGGATGCTGCGAGAGATCCACATCATCGACGAACGGCACCAGACGATCGAGGCAGACGAAATGCACGCGCCCCGCCAGCGCCGCGACCGTCTCGCCGTCGGCCAGCAGCCGGGCGGCGTTCTTGACCAGCAGGACGTCGGTCATCCCCTCCAGGGCCGCCTCCACCGCCACGGCGTGCTCGACGTCCGTCTTGATCCGGTCGGCGAGAATCCCGTCGATGTAGTCGATCTTGCGATGCTCGTCGGCCTGGGCCTGCAGAATGCTCCGAACAGCCTGGCCCAGCCCCTCGTGACGCCGCTCCATGTCGGTCAGCACCGCCAGCTCGCTGCTCAGCGCGCTGCGGGCTTCTTTGTTGCTCGCCAGTTGTCGGCCCTTCTCGACCATCTGCTCCTGGGCCTCGTCGATCTTCTGACGCTTCGATTCGAGGTTCTCTTCCAGATCGACCAGGACGCGCGCGATGTCGGCCAGACGGGCGTTGTGCTGGGCCCGATCGGTCAGCAGCCGTTCGAGTTCGGCCTTGGCGACCTGGGCCCGCCCCGCCAGGCGGTTCCGCTGGTTCGACAGGCTGTCCCGGTAGCTGGAGAGACTCTGAATCTCGTTGTGAAGCTGGGCGGTGCGACGCACGATGTCGATGATCCCCGACTTCTCGTCGTCCAGTTCCGCTTCGAGCGACGCCAGTTGGGCATCGCCTTCCTCGGCGATCGCCTGGATCTCGCGAATCGCCTCGGTGCGCTTCTGCACGGCCTCGTCACAAGCCGTCGATTCCTGCCGGTGACGGACCAGATCGCGATTGACGGCTTCGGCCTGGCCGGCCAGCCGCTCGATCTCGCCGGCGGCCGTAGCCTTGCGCTTGCCCAACTCCTCAATGCGCGACCGCAGGAAATCGATCCGCTGAAGCTTCTGGTCGATCTGGCTCTGGATCGCGACCAGGCTGTTGCCCGTTTCGCTGAGCCGGTGCTCCGTCTCGATGACGGCGTTGCCCAGCCGGCTCATCTCGGCCTCGGCGCCGACCTCCTCGGCGGCCACCGCCGAGAATCGTTCGTTCGCCTCGTGCAGGGCCCGCTGCTTGTCGTCGAGCTGCTCCTTGTTGCGTCCGTACTCGACGAGCGAGTAGTTCACCTGCAGCTCCTTGAGCCGCGACGTGTATTCCAGGTAGTTCCTCGCCTTGCCCGCCTGGAGCTTGACGCTGCGAAGCCGCTTGGCCACCTCTTCGAGGATGTCGGCCAGACGCAGAAGGTTCTGCTCGGTCCGTTCGAGTTTGCGCAGGGCCTCTTTCTTGTGCGCCTTGTACTTGCTGATGCCGGCGGCCTCCTCGAAGACGATGCGCCGATCGGACTTCGAGGCCCCCACCAGTTGCTCGATCTGGCCCTGCTCGATGATCGAGTAGCCGCGGTTGCCGACGCCGGTGTCCATGAACAGCTCGCGGACGTCTTTGAGCCGACAGACCTTGGTGTTGATGCGGTACTCGCTTTCGCCGCTGCGGTAGATTCGCCGGGAGACCTGGACCTGCTCGGTGTCGATGGGCAGCCGCCCGCTGGTGCCGCCCGGATTGGAGATGACCAGCGTCACCTCGGCCGAGCCGGCCGCCTTGCGGCTGCCGCTGCCGCCGAAGATCACGTCCGCCATCTGGTCGCTTCGAAGGCTCTTGAGCTTCTGCTCGCCCAGCACCCACTTGACCGCGTCGACCACGTTGCTCTTGCCGCACCCGTTGGGTCCGACAATCCCCGTGATCGAAGCGTCAAAATGGAACTCCGTCCGGTCGGCGAAGCTTTTGAACCCGTCCAGTATGATCTTCTCAAGTCGCATAGCTCTTCCGGTTCCGACTGTTTTCGTGCAAAGACACCCATCCCGAGTCCGGGGGATTTATCGGACAACACACTGTCATGTTATCGGCCTGACGCGGGCTATTCCTTGACTATTCGGCCGATTTTTGGAGGGGGACCGGCCCAGAACTCGGCGGTGACGGCGTCCTTGGCGCACAACTGCTCCAGGACGGCAATCACGTCGTTGTACGGGACGCCCAGGCCGGAGATGCTCTCCGCCTCCGCTCGCGGCCGCTCGGACCCCAGGATCCGAACGATCTGACTGACTGCAAAACCGCTCCGCACCGGCCCGATCACGCCCGGACGCGAGATGGCTTTCCGCGTCACGGTCACATGGTCCTGCCCGGGCCGCGAATTGACGATGATCGTCTCGTTGGCCGCCTCGACGAAGATGTCGTCGTGACAGTCCAGCGGCGATCCGAAGAGCACGACGCGCGGCGCGCCGCTGCGTGAGACGTAGACGGCCCGTCGGTCGGTCTGCACCACCTGTTCGAGATGGAACCCGCGGCCGATGGGCTCCCGACGCACCGCCACGTCCTCCATGCGCCGCAATGCCTCGTACGCCGCCAGGACCATCTGCGGGTCCGTGTCACGCAGCATCCGTCGGCCCAACGAGATGGCGTCGTTGCGCCGCGCCGAAACCAGCACGGCATCCAGCGCCTCCCGCCGATACGGCGACGCCTCGTCGAGAGCGATCGTCCGCAACGTCTCCAGCGTCGCATCGTCTCGCAGGGCCAGAACGCACCGCGCCGCCCGCAGCCGGACCTCTTCGTCGGGCACGTTCAGCAGAGAACGCAGCTTCGGCAGACTCTCACGTCCGACGGCCTCCAGCGCGAGCTCGGCGGGCTCTTTGTCCTGCGATGTCACAAGCTGCTGGGCCAGAAGCTCGACCCGAATCGGCGTCTCCTCCAGCGAATCGGCGACGAAGGTGGCGGCTACCATCGAGACGAAACGGGCCCGGCGTTCCCGGAAGTCCGGCGGGATCGTGAACTCCACAAAGCGAGGCGAGACGGCACGCGCCGTGTCGGCGCCGTACCGCTCGTTGAGCCGATTGCGGATCGCGCTGGCCATCGCGAAATCGGCACGACGCAACTGGACCGTCCCCACGTAGTCGTACTGAGCGACCCCGCCGCCGAGGACGTAACCGGTCAGCGGATCGGGTTGGGCTACGCCGATGGTGTCGATGAACACCGGCCCCTCGACGGCCGCCAGCGTGCGGGTCGATGGCCCGAAGGTTCCGGCCAGCTTGAGGTCGGCCCGGTACAGCCAGCCTCCGTGAAGCGACGTGGTGTCGGCGCCGGCGATGGGCGTGACCTTCACGTCGAAGCGGTCGCCCCTGACACACGTGGCGGGGACCAACCCTTCCAGCCGGACCACCGCCGTGGTCTTGCTGTCGATCAGCTCATCCGGAGCCACCGAGCTACCCGGCACCTGCGACAGGATATACTGCTTCAGATAGGCTCGCACGTCCGGCGGGCAGGCCCCCGACCCCGTACCCGCGAGCCCGGCGACCAGGCCGTACCCCTCGACCTCCACCGGCTCCGGCTGGGCCACGTCCGCCACCGAGCCGATCGTCGAACCCAGTTCCCTGCCCAGCGACGGATCGACCGTGGCCACCGATTTGTCCTTCGTGCCGCAGCCGAGCAGCAGCACCGGCACAAGCAGAAAACCCACCCGGGACGCGATGTATCGTAGAGACGTTCTCATATCCGTTGCGTATCCTATTGCTAAGATGCGAAGTCCGCGCAAGTTACACCGGGTGCGATCCTATGGTCGGACCCGGCCGGCGTCAAGTCTATTCGCCCGGTCCCGCTCCCGGCTCCCGGCGTGTCCGACGGAGATTACCGCCGATTCGCCGGCCCTGCGACGGGCCAGAAGACCCAATCGCCGTTGTCGGCCCACAGGCCCGGCTGGCCGCCCTGCCGGAGGCCCTGCACCCCTCCGTCGTCGGTTAGGTTGTCGCCCCAACTGTACAGCAGAAAACCGTCGTCGGTCCTGCGGTAGGACAGCGGGCCGTTCGCGTAGGGGTCCTGCGGCAGTTTCGACAGGTAGCCCATTTCGACCAATTCATCAAGGCTCGCCGGATACTCGCCCTTATCGCTCTTGCAGGACAGGATCGCTACGGCAACGATCGTCGCGGCCTCGTGGGTCTTCAATGCCCACGTTTGCCGATCCACTTGCTCAAACGCCGGGGGAAGAATGGACAGTCGCATGTTGCCGAATGGGATCCCCTCTTCTTCATCTGACACGAGAGATGGACCCTCCTCGCCGGGTGGGGGTTGCAGCGAGGACTGGGCCCGCTCGAAGAATTGCTCGACCATCGCCATCGTTTCACGGCGGTCGGGATAGTCGAATACGAATACTCCGAGCAGGTTGTCCAACCAGTTGCCGGCGGCGAACGTGAATCCCTGGCGCAACGCATGACCTCCCCCCGCGCCATCATCGGTGAAGGTCCGTTGAATGTTGTCGTACCAAAGGGCCTTCTCCCCATCGAAGCTGACGACGCTTCGATCTTCGTCGTGCAGGTCGCGCAACTGGTTCCGTGCGTGCTCCAATACCGGTCGGGGCACATTCGTCTGGTCGTACAGGATATGGAACATCCGAGAATAGGCGACGCTCTCAATCGCGACCCCGACCAACTGCTCAATAAGGAGACCCCGGCCCTGCAAATGCCGACCGACCCGCCGTATGACGAAGCAGTCGTCGAACGCGTCTTGCACGTTGCCCCGGTGAACTTCGTAGGCAGCCTTATGGATCAGGACGAATGTGAGATGCCTGTACACAGTCAGTGCATCCATGGCCGTGCTCATGAAGTTCGGGTCTCTCAGACTGGATTCGTTGGTGTCGTAGATCGGCCAGTAATCAGGCGTGTTGGCCCCCTGCCGGAACTTGGCCAACGCCGGTGCGTTTTCATCCAACCACGCTGCAAGCAGTCCCAGTTCGACATCGTTGTAATCCTCCAATTCAGGTCTTGACGTTTCCACCTTCCGCCAGAGTCGCTGCGGCGCTTTGACGTAGAGCTTCGCCGCTTGTTCGTAGTAGGTTGCAGCGTTCCCGGCTTCTGTGTCAGCCGGCCTCCAATGCTCGTTGAGCCATTCGACGTAGTTGACACGGATCGTCGGTCTGCCGAGAAACAGAGGCAGTGAACACAGGACTGTGTAGGCCAGGACCACCAGAATCCCTTGTCCGGTTCGCAAGAGCGCCTTCTGCCACAGGGGCCGGCAGCGTTTCTTGGCCCGACGGCACAGGGCCGCCAGCAGCTTCGCATCGCCGAACTGCTCGATCAGCTCACGGGCCCGGGCTTCGCGCTGCGCCGCATCCGCACAATCTCTCAGGTCGTCCTCGAAATGCGCCGTCAGCTCCTCGTGCACCTCCGCGCGCACGCGCTTGCGCCAGCGGATCTCTCGAACGACTCGATCGATGTACTCGACCGCACAGGCTGGAAGACCGGCCGGCCCTTTGTCGCGATTCGCTTCCATGATTCGCTCTCCGTTCTCAAGGGAATTCAGAACGCCGCCTTCAGCGCGCCGCCCAGGAGCAGATCGACACCCTTGGCCAATTCCACGAGCTGGGCCTTGCGGCCGGCCAGCTCGGCCTGCCCTGTGCCGGTGATCGAGTAGTAGCGCCGCTTGCGCCCCGAGTCGGACGTCTCCCACTTGCCCTTGATCAGCTTCTTGGCTTCGAGGTTGTACAGCAGCGGATAGAGCGTGCCCTTGCCCAACGTCAGGATCTCGGCGCTTCGCTTCTCGATCGACTGGCTCAGCTCGTAGCCGTACATCGGGCCCCGCGAGAGGATCTCCAGCACCACCAC
>JAAYBA010000274.1 GCA_012719085.1 Planctomycetota bacterium | reverse complement strand
GAGGAGGTGGCCAAGGCGATCATGGCGCTGCGGGAAAGCGGCCGACTTCTGGCAAAGGAAGTATGGATGTTCGCGTATGAGGACGGTGCGAAGAAATATCTGCCCAGGCCGATCCCCGATGCCGACATCTACGTTCGTCTGCCGCAGGATGTCTGGGAACGCAAGTACGAGATCATCCGCACCGTCTACGGCTTCGATGAGGACAGTTTCGAGGCTCGGACCACGCCGAAAGAGGAGGCGTTCTGGGTCCTCGGGAAAGGCAAGTGAGTGGGGCAGGTGTCCGAAGCTCGCTCCTGATGGTGATCGGGAGAACCGCCGGGAGAATGCATGAAGGTCCTGTTGCTGTACGATTATCCGCCATCTCCGGCCGGTCTGGCCACGCAGGGGCACCTGCTGCACCGGGGCCTTGCGGAACTGGGCGTCGAGGTCCATTCGGTTCATTTCGAATCGGCGCAGGAAAAGGAGTGGTACTACCGCTGGTTCGAGCCGGACATCGTCCTCGGCGTCGGATACTGGGGGCACACGCCGTACCTGGTCCTCCATCCGCAGCGTTATGGCGTGCAGCCGGTCCCCTGGCTGGTCGCCGACGGCTACATGGCCAACTATCACGAGGTGCTCGAAGCCCTGCCCCTGATCCTGGTCACCAGCAAGTGGGTCAAGCAGGTCTACATGCGCGACGGGCTTAGCGGCAAGAACATCGAGGTCCTTCCCGTCGGCTGCGATACCGATGCGTTCATCCCGCGCGATCGCAACGACCCCAAGGTGGCGACGGTCCGCGAGGCCCTCGGCGTGGCGCCCGACCAGATCATGATCCTGACGGTCGGCGGCGACGCCACCAGCAAGGGCGCGCAGGAGGTGATGCAGGCGCTGGCGACGATCGACACAAGGGCGCCGGACTGGAAGTACGTCTGCAAGGTCTGGCCTCAGCCCCGAACGCAGCATCAGAACCTCATCGACCTTCAGCTCGCCACGCAGTTGGGTATCGAGAAGAACGTCGCCTATACGACGAACGTGATCTCGCGAAACTTCATGCCCTACTTGATTGCGGCCTGCGACATCTACGCGGCGCCGTCGCGCCTGGAAGGGTTCGGGATGATCCAGGTCGAGGCCAACGCCTGCGGCAAGCCCGTCATCGGCATCAAGGCGATGGGCCTGCTCGACACCATGATTCACGGCGAGACCGCGTATCTGGCCGGCATCGCGCAGGAGATCCGGCTGCGCGAGACCATCGTGGGCGACGAATCCGGATACGAATCCGGCCATCGGGTGGTCTTCAAGAGCCCTCGCACCGTGGACTACCGCGCCAGCGTTCACGATATTGCAGATCACCTCCTGGAGTTGATGCAGAACGCCGAGTTGAGGACGAAGATGGGTCGTGCCGGGCGCAAACGGGTGGTCGAGCATTTCGACTACCGCGTGGTCGCCAGGAGGTTCGTCGAGATCGTCCGGAAGAGGCTCGGAATTGGCTGATATGACATCGCCTGACTGGAAGCTCGTCGATCGCGCCAAAGCGGCGGCGGTCGAGGTGCTCCTGCACAATCTGCACGGTCCATATCGCGGACTGCCTCGCACGGCCGGATGGGGCTATCCCGAACCCTATACACGCGACCTGATGATTGCCACGCTCGGCGTCCTGGTCGCCGGCAACGATAGACTCACCAAGGCGTGGCGCCGCATGCTCGAAACGCTGGCGAAGAACCAGACTCCGCTCGGTCACATTCCCTCGCTGGTCCACGATCCCGACGATCGCGGCGCCAGCGACACGACGCCGTTGTTCCTGCTGGCTGCCGCGATGTTCCGCGTCGCCACGGGCCAGGACGACCTACTGGACGAGGCGGTCGGCAAGGCACTGACCTGGATGGCCTACCGCAGTCCCTGTGACCGCGTCCTGGTCGCCCAACTGCCGACCAGTGACTGGCGCGACGAGCAGTGGGTGCTCGGCTACGGTCTCTACGTCAACACGGTCCTCTATGCGGCGTTGCGACTTCTCGGTTGTCACGATCGGGCCGACGTGCTGCGCGAAATGATGGGACATTTCACCGTCAAGGGCGAGCAGCAGCAGCGTCACGTTCACGAAGGACTCGTGTTGCGATACAAACCCTACTACGCGATGTGGTCGTATAAGGTGTATCGCAGTGAGCGTTTCGACCTCCTCGGCAACAGTCTGGCGATCCTCTCCGGGATCGCTTCGCACACGCGAGCCAGTCACTTGGTGACGTGGATCGAAGCCGAATGTGCGGCGCTGCGCAAGAACGAGCTTCTGGCGGTGGAACTGCCCCCGAACTTCTTTCCGTACGTTTGGCCGGACGACCCGGACTGGATGCCGCGCTATGCGAAATACAATCAGCCGGGGGAGTACCACAACGGCGGGATCTGGCCCTTCATCTGCGGCTTCTACATTGCCTCTCTGGTGGCCGCCGGACGGTTTCGACTGGCCGAACGCATGCTGCTGACCCTGACCGAGCTTGTTCGCCTGCGACGCGAGGCCGACGTCGAGTTCGGCTTCAACGAGTGGTACCGGGCCCAGGACGGCACGCCTCGGGGCCAGGACTGGCAGACCTGGTCGGCCGCCATGTACCTCTACGCCGCCCATTGCGTGCAGACCCAGACGACGCCGTTCTTCGACCGCTGTCGCCAGGGCTCAGAGACATAACCGCGTCAGTCGGTGTGCATTCCAAGGGCCTCGAAGAGGAAGGCGTAAATGTCCGCCTGCTCTTCGATGGCCTTGGAGACGGGTTTGCCGCCGCCGTGCCCGGCCTTGGTTTCCACGCGCAGCAGCATGGGGTTATCCCCTCCGGCCTTCTCCTGAAGCGTCGCGGCGAACTTCTTGGCGTGCAGCGGCACAACGCGGTCATCGGTGTCGGCCGAGGTGATGAGGATCGCCGGATAGCCGACGCCGGTCTCGACATTGTGCAGGGGGGAGTAGGCGTAGAGATAGTCGAACTCCTCCCGGCTGGCTTCGGCGTTGCCATATTCGGGGATCCAGAAACGACCCGCGGTGAATCTGTGGTAACGCAGCATGTCAATCACCGGTACCTGGCAGACGACTGCCCCGTAAAGGTCGGGTCGCTGGAGCATGCAGGCGGCGACCAGGAGGCCCCCGTTGCTTCCGCCGCGAATCGCCAGCTTCTCGGGTCGGGTGTAGTTGTTTTCGATGAGCCATTCGGCGGCCGCGATGAAGTCATCGAAGACGTTCTGCTTCTTGTCGAGCATGCCGGCCCGATGCCAGTCCTCGCCGTACTCGCTGCCGCCCCGCATGTTGGCCTGGGCGTAGACGCCGCCGGCCTCGAGCCAGGCGAGCGTCGAGGTCGAAAACCCCGGCTTGATGTTGATATTGAACCCGCCGTATCCGTACAGCAGCGTCGGATGGCTGCCGTCCAGCGCCAGACCTTTGCGGTGCGTGAGGAACATCGGCACACGAGTTCCGTCCTTGCTGGTGCAGAAGACCTGCTTCGTTTCATACTCCGCCAGATCGAAGTCGATCTCGGGTTGATGAACGACGCGCAATTCGTCCGAGCCGAGGTCGTAACGGAAGCTCGTGCTCGGATAGAGAAACGAGGTGAACGTGAAGAACATCTCCGGATCGTCCTGTTTGCCCGACAGGCCCGCGACGGTCCCGAGACTGGGCAGGTCGATGTCGCGAACGTATTGGCCGTCGAGATGGAAGACCTTGAGCTTGTGGTGCACGTGGTGCATATAGACAACCACGAGTTGGTTGTCGATCCAGGCGGCGTAGTCGATCACGTCGTCGCCTTGTGGGACCACCGTGATCCATTGGCTCGGCTCCGGCCGCTCGGTGTCGATGGCTACGATGCGCCCTTTCGGGGCATCGAGGTCCGTCAGGAAGTAGAAGACCGGGCCCATGCTGCCGAGGAAGTCGTACCGCGCATCGGCCTCGTCGAGAAGTCTGATGAACGGACCGTCACCGTCGATCGGCCGGTAGCAGACGCGGTTCCTGGGGTCGGTCCCGTGCTGAATGTAAAGGACCAGGTGCTCGCCATCCTCGGTGACAACGGGGGCGAAGCTCAGTTCCTTGTCGTCGGGCCGCTCATAGATGAGCGTGTCGGCCGACTGGGGTGTCCCGACCCGGTGCCAATAGACACGGTTGTAGTTCATCCGGTCTTCGGGTGCGACCGTATCGGGATCCGGGTAGCGGCTGTAGAAGAACCCGCTGCCGTCGGGGTGCCATGCAATCGTCGTGAAGCGGCACCATTGCAGGAGTTCGTCGAAGTCCCGCCCCGAGTCGATCTGGCGAATCTGCACCTCCCGTTCGTCGCTGCCACCGCGTGACAGCCCATAGGCCAGCTTTCTGCCATCCCAACTCACCGCCGCCGTTGTCACGGCCACCGTGCCGTCGGCGCTGAGCAGGTTCGGGTTGATGACGACCTTTCCCGCGTCGTCCAGCGTTTCGTGAACGTACAGGACCGACTGGTTCTGAAGACCATCATTCTTCCAGAGGAAGTACCGTCGGCCTTGTTTCGAGGGGGATGAAAAGCGCGGGTAGTTCATCAACGATTCCAGCCTGGACCGGATCCGTTGCCGGGCGCCGGTGCGCGCGAGAAACCGCTCGGTCAGTCTGTTCTGTTTGGCGACCCACGCCTGGGTCTCGGCCGAATCGGCGTCTTCGAGCCATCGGTAGGGGTCGGCGATCTCGATCTCATGGTAGGTATCGACGACGGTGTCCCTGCGGGTCTGCGGATAGACCAGCCGGTTCGACTTCGTCTGTGGGGCCGAGAGTTGGTGACAACCCGCGCACAGCGCGGCGATCAGGGTGCTCATCAGTGCGATGAACGTGCTCGTCTTCTTCATATGCAGGTCTCCGTTCCAGATCGGTTCCAGATCGCAGGTGACGACCGGCCCTATTGAACGCGGTGCCGGCCGTGTTGTCAAAGCCGGACCGGACAAAATGGCCCATCGCAGCCGAAAGACGCCGATCCGATGTCGGCGGCCTGAATATGGACAAGCTGGGCGGCGATTCTTGCGGTCAATTTGGGAAAAACTGTTGAATTCTTCCTGATGGGGCGGTACCATTCCCGTGACGTGCCCCGGCTTGATCTGTGCACCTGACGGCGAGGTTACGAGGTATGGCTGACCCGACCCGAACCAGCAAGGACCGCGATGACGTGAAGGCGGAAAAGGCCGCTCGTATCCCGCAGAGCAGCCTGGACGACTACGTCAACAATCTCAGTCCAGAGCACAAGATGCTGGTTGCCCTGAAGGCGCAGTTATACGGTGGGTCGTGGGAACCGATGCTCGATGATCTGCGCAATCGACTCACCGGGCAGCCCTATATCTTCAAACTGGCCAATCGAATCCAGGACGATATCGAGCGCATCGAGCAAATGCAACGCTTCGAAGCCGATCATGGCGTCGATCTGGCGGATCACGTCGAGTTGCCCTGAGAGTCGGGGGACAGGACACCGCGTGCGCCGCCTGGGACATGGTGAGCAGATTGCCGCTCCGTGGGTCGGGCGCTCCATGGGGCAACCCTCCCGTTCCCGACGGCCGTCGGGAGAGGGATATTCTGCAAGTTGAGGAGGCCCTTTTGACGAGGATGTGGGAAATGCGAAGGCTATTGATGATGCGGAAAGCGTCGCTGGTTCTGGCGGCGGCACTGTTCGTGGGTGTCCCCGCGCCGGCGGACGGCTCGGATTGGCTTGTCTCGAAGGAACTGTTGGGACCGGCCAAGCTGGCGCCGGTCTGGCAGACGACCCTTCCGGTGCGGTCGGATGAGCGACTCGAAATGGTGAACGTCGTGCAGGACCGGCTGTATGTGCGATCGGCCGAGAACTACGCCTGGTCGCTCGATCGTCGCACGGGGGACATCGTGTTCAGCCGCTCGGTTGCGCCGGCCGGCTTCCCGGTCTTCGGATGGACCCTGTATGGCGACCGTCTGATTACCGTGATCGACAACCAGGTCGTGGAACTGGATGCCGACGCCGGGACGCGAAAACGGGTCAGCAACCTGGAACTGAGCATCATTGCACCGCCGGTGCGGAACAGCGAGTACTTCTACGTCAGCGCCGCCGATCGGCGGCTTCATCTGTTCCGAGCCGAAGACATGGTCAAACTGCGCATGGCCTCGGCCGACAACGATTCGCAGATTACTTCGGTCCTGGCTGGTGAGGATATGGTCGTCTTCGGTACGGATGCAGGCAATCTGGTTGCGATGGCGACCGACGCGCCCCGGAAGCTGTGGCAGTTCGATGTGCCTGGGGCCATCGCCGGGCCGGTCGTGCGCAGCGGCGATTCCTTCTTCTTCGCCAGCAAGGACACCTGCGTCTATCGTGTCGATATGACGGAGGCCACAGAGGTTTCCATGGCCTGGCGATATCAGACGGAGGCCATCCTGGACCGCGAACCTCGGGTGACGGCGACGGCCGTCTATCAGTACGCGCCCGGTCGCGGTGTCACAGCCATCGCCCGCGGGTCGGGCGAGGCCCTGTGGACGCTTGCCGACGGCGTCGAATTGCTCGCGGAGGCCGGCAACAAGGCGTACGTCTTTACGAAGCTCAATACGCTCGTCGTCATGGACAACGTATCGGGCCGCCAGATTTGTTGGGTCAACTGCGCCGGCGTCGCCTATCACGCCACGAACACGACCGATGCGAGAATCTACCTGGCCGGTCGCGATGGACGAGTCCTTTGTGTAGAACCGATTCGATAGGGATCTGTTCCCGGAGTACGGTGTGTATCAGTCGAATCTGCCAACCAAATCAAGCGTAGGAGAACGAGCGATATGGACGTCACAGTCAAGACCGCGCTGATCAGCGTTTCCGACAAGACGGGGGTGGTCGATTTTGCCAAGGCCCTGGCGCAGATGGGGGTCCGGATCATCAGCACGGGCGGCACCGCCGCCAAGCTGACCGGGGCCGGCGTCGAAGTCGTGAGCATCGACGCGGTGACCGGGTTCCCCGAAATGATGGACGGGCGCGTCAAGACCCTTCATCCCAAGATCCACGGTGCCCTTCTTGGACTGCGCGACAAGAGAGAACACACAGAGGCTATGACCCGACATGGGATCGAGCCGATCGATCTGGTCTGCGTCAATCTCTATCCGTTCGAGGCGACGGTGGCCAGAGCGGACTGCACGTTCGAGGATGCGATCGAGAACATCGACATCGGCGGACCGAGCATGATCCGTTCGGCGTCCAAAAACCACAAATTCGTGGCTGTCGTCACCGACCCCGGCCAGTACGCCCAGGTCATCGAACAGATGCGAAACAACAACGGCGCTCTCAGCGCCGGTCTTCGAAGCGACCTGGCCCGGTCAGCCTTCGCTCTGACGGCCGCCTATGACGCGGCGATCGCCCGATTTCTCAACGCCAAGGCGGGGGTCGAGTTCCCGAGTCGGATCTCGATTGCCCTGACGCGAGAGACAGCCCTTCGCTATGGCGAGAATCCGCATCAGAGCGCTGCGCTGTACAGGCTGCCGGCCGGCGACGAGCCTTCGGTCTGCAACGGCAGGCTTCTGGAAGGCGGCACGGAAATCAGCTTCAACAATCTGCTCGATGCCAACGCGGCCTTCGAACTGGTCAAGGAGTTCGACGATCCGGCGGCGGTGGTCGTCAAACATCTGAATCCGTGCGGGTGCGCCGTCGATGACGACATCAACATCGCCTACCGCAAGGCCTACGAAGGCGACGTGGTCAGCGCGTTCGGCGGGATCATTGCGCTGAACCGTCCCGTCGACGTCGAACTGGCCCAGACGATTATGGAATCCTATGGCCGCTTCGGCAAGGCCCTCGGCGCCAGCGGCTTCTTCGCCGAGGTCATCATCTCGCCGCGATTCGAGGAGGATGCCGTCGAGATCATTCGCACGCTGAAGACCTGGGGCAGCCGGGTCCGCCTGATCGAGACCGGTCCGATCGACCGCACGAAGATCGATACATCCGAGTTCGACGTTCGCTGCATCATCGGCGGCCTGCTGCTCCAGAAGCGCGACCTGGTCGGCTGGGAACCCGATGTGATGACGTGCCCGACCCAGACCAAGCCCACGCCCGAGCAGCTTGAAGATCTGCGGATGGCCTGGCTCGTGGCCAAGCACACCAAGAGCAACACGATCATCCTCGCCAAGAACAAGCGCATCCTTGGGGTCGGCGCCGGCCAGATGAACCGTGTCGAGTCGGGCCTGCTCGCGATGAAGCAGGCCGGCGAAGAGGCCCGGGGCGCCGTGATGGCCTCCGATGCGTTCTTCCCGTTCCCCGACAATGTGGATAATGCAGCAGAGGCGGGCATCAGCGCCATCGTCCAGCCCGGCGGGTCGAAGAAGGACCCCGAGGTCATCGCCGCCGCCGACGCCCACGGCATCGCCATGATCTTCACGGGAAAACGTCACTTCAAGCACTGACATTCCATCCACCTGCCGGTGTGATCGTTGACTGTCGACCTCAGGTCCACGGCCTTGCGGGTCTGTGGGAGAGGTCTCGGTCCGGCCACAAAGTCTATTATGCCCACCGTAATAATATAATTTTCTCGAAACCCGCCCGTCCTCGGATCGTACCATCTCCATTGCGAGGGGAACTGATGAGCTATGGTAAGTGAAGAGACGGCCGTGGTTCTTGGCGCCGAATCCGGGCCGCACGCTCTTGAGAACAATGCAACTCTTGTAGGCCGGGCCGATCCGCCGCAGGCGGACCGCTGTGGGCACAGTGCTTGGGAGGTGACCAGGATGGCTACCCAACAGACAATCAGCAAAGTCAACGGAATCGATCTGGATGTCCTTCAGGAGACGGTCAGCGCGATTGAGAAGAATCCCCGATTGGGCAAGTGCAAATTCCGGGCGAGCAATAAGTGGATCAACGGGAGCCACAATCGCACGCGGATCACGGGCTTCTACGGCGCCGGGCAGGAAATCGAGCACCGACAGCCGTTCGAGCTTCATGCCGATGAGCCGCCCGTGCTGGCGGGCGACGACGAGGCGCCGAACCCGGTCGAGCATTTGCTCAACGCCCTGGCCGGCTGCATGACGACGAGCATCGTGGCCCACGCCGCCGTGCGCGGCATCCAAATCGAGGAACTGGAATCCGAACTGGAAGGCGACCTGGATTTGCGCGGCTTCCTCGGTTTGTCCGACGACGTTCCGAAGGGCTACACCAACATCCGCATCAAGTTCAAAGTCAAGGCTGACACCGACAACATGGAGCGCCTCAGAAGGCTGACGGAATATTCGCCTGTGTTCAACACCATCACGCACGGCGCGAAGGTAGATATCACCGTCGAACCCAAGTAGATCGATTCCGTTCCCCAAAGATGTAGTGAGAGGTGAGACGATGGATGCGCTGAAGGTCCAGGCGAAAGGCAGGATAGAGACCACATGGGTTAAGCCGGCGGTCGACGAGTTGAGGCGATCGTTTCGGGGCGAGATCCTCGTGCAGGAAGACGAGACATTCGACGAGGCCCGTAGAATCTGGAACGGCATGATCGACAAGCGGCCGGCGTTGATTGCGCGGTGTACGGGTGCGGCCGATGTGATCGCGGCGGTGGACTTTGCGCGCGAGCACGGCGTGCCCCTGTCGGTTCGCGGCGGCGGTCACAACGTGGCGGGAAAGGCCCTGTGCGACGACGGACTGGTCATCGACTTGTCGCCGATGCGGGCCGTTCACGTCGATCCCGATGTGCGTGTGGTGCGCGCCGGGGGCGGCGCGACGCTTGGCGACATCGACCGCGAAACGTCCGCCGGTGGCGGATTCGGTCTGGCCGTGCCGCTTGGGGTGGTTTCGCAGACCGGGGTGGCCGGATTGTGCCTGCACGGCGGGATGGGCTGGCTGACTCGCAAACATGGTCTGACGCTGGACAATCTGATCGCCGTTGAGATCGTCACCGCCGACGGTCGGCTGCGCCGGGCCAGCGAGACCGAAAACGCCGATCTGTTCTGGGCCGTCCGGGGTGGTGGCGGCAACTTCGGCGTCGTCACCGCGTTCAAGTTCCGCGCCCATCCGGTCGGTCCGGAGGTGTGGTTCCTCGTCGCGATGTACCCGATGGCGCAGGCGAAGCGCATCGTACAATTCCTCGAACGGTTCATGCGGCAGGCTCCCGAAGAATTGGCTGTGCTGGCGTCGCTCTGGACGGCGCCTGACGATGATCCGATTCCGCCGAGGCACCGAGGCGAGCCGGTGATCGTTCTGCTCGGCTGCTACAGCGGGCCGTTCGAGAAGGGCGAGCGGATGATCCAGCCGCTGCGCGAACTCGGCGAACCGGTGGCCGACCTCAGCGGCCCGATGCCGTTCGCTCAGGTCCAGTGCTCTCTCGATGCGGACTACCCCGACGGCCGGTTGTACTACTGGAAGTCCGTCTACCTGCCGGAGTTGGACGAACAGATCATTGACGTGCTCGTTGATGCGGCCCGGCGACGGCCCTCGCCGCTGACCTCGATCGACGTCTGGTTCCTGGCCGGTGCGGCGATGCGCGTGCAGCCCGACGCCACCGCCTATGCGCGCCGGGATGTCCCGTACGCGATCGGAATCGAATCGAACTGGACCGACCCCGCCGAGTCGGACGCCAATGTGGCCTGGGCCAGAGAGCTCTTCGACGCGCTCCAGCCGTTCTCGCGGGGCACGTATCTGAACTTCCCCGGCTTCATGGAGGACACCGAAAAGCTCCTCCACGGCGCTTACGGGGCCAATTACAAGCGACTCCAGACGATCAAGGCCCAATACGATCCGGACAACGTCTTCAAAGGGGCCCTGAACATCCCGCCCAAGGCCTGATCCGCCGAAGGCGGACAAAGATGTGGAAGCTGGTAGGATGGGCTTTAGCCCATGCTGCATCTTCAATCGGCTGCATGGGCTAAAGCCCATCCTACATTGCTTGGCAGATGCCGATCCAGGCGGTATAAGGATCGAATGCGCATGGTGCGCTTGCAAAGGCCGAATCGATGTCGAGCAGAATGGCCCAAGAGGTGGTCGCAGAGTTGAGGTCGATGAGCGACCCGAAGGCGGTTGAAGGAGCGGCCCGCTTCGGGATCAATGTCCCTGACATCCTCGGTATCTCGGCGCCTGCGTTGCGGAAGCTCGCGAAGGAAATCGGCACCGACCATCGGCTCGCGGCGCAGTTATGGCGGACGGGCATTCACGACGCCCGCGGCTTGGCGGCGCTGATCGACGATCCGTCGCTGGTCACGCCCAACCAGATGGAACGCTGGGCCCAGGACTTCAATTCGTGGGCGGTTTGCGACACCGCCTGCGGCTGCCTGTTCGACAAGACCCCGTATGCCTGGGACAAAGCCGTCGAGTGGAGCCGCCGCGACGCCGAGTACGTCAAGCGAGCCGGCTTCGTCCTGATGGCGTCTCTGGCGGTTCACGACAAGAAGGCGCCCGACGAACGATTTGAGGCGTTCCTGCCCTTGATCGTCGAACAGGCCGGCGACGAGCGCAACTTCGTCAAGAAGGCGGTCAACTGGGCCCTCCGCCAGATCGGCAAGCGCAACCGACGCTTGAGCGAGCGGGCGATTCAAACGGCCCACGAGGTCCGTGCGCTCGGCACACGAAGCGCCCGCTGGATCGCCGCCGACGCCCTGCGCGAGCTGACCGGCGACAAGGTCCAGGCCCGCCTCAAAGAGCAAAGAACCAGATCAAAGCAAGAGCGAAGATCAAAGAGCAAAATGTAAAAAGTCATCCGCCAGGATCCAAGAAAAGACCAAAGAGCAAGAATCAAAATAGCGGAATCCGCCTTCGGCGGATGACTTCCACATTTTTGCATTTTGCTCTTTGCTTTTGTTTTGGAGTTTGCATTTGCCTGGCGTTGGCGAGGTTATGCCTTTGCCAGTCCTTTGCGGGCGGCTTCCAGCCGCTGGGCGGCGAAGGGCCAGTTCGCCATCTTCATGAAGTTGTCCACCCACGCGCCGCGATCGTTGGCGTATTTCAGGTAGTAGGCGTGCTCCCACACGTCGCAGACCAGCAGGGCGACCGTGTCGGTGAAGGCGAGGTTCTGGTGCTTCTCCGCCTGAAGGATCAGCAGCCTGTCGGCGATGGGCTCGTAGGCCAGCACGCCCCATCCGCTGGCCTCGGCGGCCTTCGTCGCGGCGGCAAACTGCTTCTGCGCCGCCTCGACCGAGCCGAAGCTGCGGGTCATCGCCTGACGGAGACCGTCGTCCGCCTGAGGCGGAGCGGGCCTGTCGGGACTCATCGAGTTCCAGAACAGCGTGTGCAGCACGTGGCCGCTGCCGTTGAACGCCAGGTCTCGGCTCAGCGCCTTGATCGCGCTGTAGTCGCCCGAGGCGCGGGCCGCCTCGAGCTTGGCCAGCGTGCTGTTGAGCCCATTGACATACCCGGCGTGGTGCTTGGTGTGGTGGATCGTCAGCGTCCGCTCGTCGTACAGCGGCTCCAATGCATCGTACCCATAAGGCAGTGGAGGCAGCGTGTAGGTGTTGTTCTGGTACGCGCCGCTGACGGCCGCAGCGGATCGTGACGGTCCGCCAGCGGCGGACAGAATGCCGCTGCCGACAGCGCCGGCGCCCAACAAACCGAGCGATCCGGCTTGGACGACCTCTCTTCGCGACGGTTCCGATTTCATCAGCACGTCCTTTCCGTTTCGTTCTCATGGATGTCTGCCTGTCGCGACCAACAGTAGCACAGAGGGCTCGGACCAGCAAGTAATACAATCCCTGATCGTCATACGGGAAATTCCTGGTGGTCCGCCGCCGGCGGATCGGCGGCCATCACCGTCACGCTGGGACGCTGGAGCTGGACCCGCCGATTCGTGAGTTCCGCGATCTGCCGCTCGGCGATACTCAATGCCTGCTGGGCGGTCCGCAGCCGTGCCGCCTGCGGATCGAATGCCGACGCCCGCGCCAGTCGGCGTTGCGTTTCATCGAGTTGAGTTCGGAATACCTCAAGACGCGCCCTCTGCTCGGCTGTCTCGATGGCCATCTGGCTCAATTCACTGTTGAGGCTGTCCAGGCGACCGCCTCCGACGTCCTTGGTCAACTCCTCCTGCCGCTTGGCTAATTCGATTCGGGCCCTGGTCAGGTTCTCCTGGGCCTGCGTCAGCTCTGACTGGGGCAGTCGACCGGCGTCGACCTCCTTGCGAACCTGGGAAAGACGCATCTCGATCATCTGGACGAGTGTCTCAAATTCCTTCGTCACGGTGTCCTGGGCCAGCTTCCTTTCCGCCTCATAGCTCGTCTGGGCGATCTGTTCTTCAATGGCCTGGCGTCGGGCCTCCCTGCCGGCCATCTGCATCTCCAGATTCCGGATCTGATTGGACAGGTCGCGCCGATGGGCGGCCAGTTCCTGCGCGTCCTCCTGATGGCCCGTTGCGGCAGACTCCCCCTGCGCCGTCTGCAAGTCCTTGAGCCTGACGACGACAACATCGTTATCGATCTGATACGAGACGGCAGGCCGCTGTCCGCCGCCAACCGCCTCGAGGACCATCTTCAAGGCGGTCTCCAACCTGATACTGGATGGGCCGTCCATCTCAATCGCCGTCGTAGAATCGATGCCGGAGAACTGTTGAAGTTCTTTCCACAGCACGACGATGGGAAGCGGCGGCTCGACCGCGTTCTTCAGCAGCTCAACGGCTTCCGAGAATGGCATCCCAGGCGTCAACGCCGATACGTCCACGATCGTGCTCAACTGCTCGCGTATTTTCATGCTCTCGGGTGAGGAAGGAGCGGCGCTTCGTCCCATCTGTTGCTCAATCTGCTCACGCCGGAATTCCGCGAATTGGGTTTGTTCGGTCAGGAGTCTGTCATACCGGTTGTAGGAATTCTCCAATGCTTGCCTCAGGTTGTCCACGAGGGCTTTGACGAATTGGCCGGCCGCCGGTTTGACATCGTTGGGCAGTTCGACGGACAGCCGGATCATCGCGGTCTGCTGCCGGCCGACATCTTCTGCATCCCGTGCCCACGGGACCCAGCCGCCGTAGAGGCCGCCGCCGTAACCACCCATCCCGCCGTAGGGACCACCGCCATAGGGATCCATTCGCATGCCGCCCATCGCCATGCCGCGGCTCATCCCCCGTGTACCGCCACCCATCATGCCTCCACCCATTCCGCCATAGCCGCCCATACCACCGCCCATGCCCCGTGGGGGCGAATGATCATTCGCCCCTGCGGGCCGATTGTCGCCGGCCGGCGGGGTGACAGTGGCCGGCTCCTGCCTTTCGGGCTTGTCGCCGTCTTGGCCTTCGGGCAGGGCGAAACGACCTCCGTAGATTTGCGCCAGTTCTCGACTTATGTCGCTATCTTCAGCGGCGTTCCTCTGCGGTGGTTCGGGCATGGCGGCCTCCTGGACGGTCTGCGAGAGCCGTTCGATTCGGATTTCCTGGAGGATGTTGCCGGCGGCTTCGGCCTCCAACCCAAACACGTCCTTGGCGGCCTTTCCGGCCACGGCCGAACTGCGGATCAGTTGCTCGACCGTGGTCGGGTCCAAGGGCAGGATGTCCGCGTCGATCGCGACCCGTATCAGACAACTGGCGAATCGCGAGTTCGAGGTCGCCTCGGCCTCGCCGAAGACGGGCGTTGCAGCCAAGGCCAGGCTCAGGGTCAGACAGACGATGGTGATTCGTGTGGTTCGCATGGGGATTCTCCTTCCATCGGGGATTTGTTGAAACGTTGATTCCGGATTCGGGCCAGTCTTTCTCTGGCGACCTCGGCCCAGCGGTTCTCGGGGAAAATACGGATGACCTGTTCGTAGGTCTCGACCGCCGACTGGGTCTGGTTCATCTCGCCAATCATCCGGTCCGCCTGATAGACCAGCGCAAAGGCGGCCTTCTCCGCCTGTCTTTGAAGCTCCTCTGCCGGATCGGGGATACTCGCCAGTTCGGCCTGCAAAGCGGCGAGTCGCCGCTCCTGTCGTTCTTTGGCCAGCACCTCTTGGACGAGCCGCATGGTGGTCTCGGTCTGCTCCTGCAACTGCCGCACCTGCTCTTCGAGTGAGGCGATTCGCTCCTGCGGCACGGGGGCGGGCTCCGCCGGCTGCTGGTGTTGGTTCCAGAGGGCCACGCCGCACAGCAGAACCGCCGCTGCGGCGGCGGGCGCTGCTATCGCGATAGAGCGTCGACGACGCAGTCGCAATCGAATGTCGCGAGCACGAACCATACCGTACTGCGGCGGACCGGCCGCCCGGTCGGCATCCTCAAGCAGGTTCTTGATTCGTTCGTCGTTCACGTCTTTTCCTCGATCAATTCGCCCAGGCTCTGTCTCAGTTGCTCCCTGGCCCGGGTCAGCCGCACCTGCATGGCGTTGACGGTGATTCCCAGAAGCTCGCACATCTCAGAGGTTTCGAGGCCTTGGAGGTATCGCAGGACCACGACCTCGCGGTACTTCGGCGGCAGGGCTCGCACCGCCCGGCGGACCCGCGCGAAGGTCTCGGTGTCCATCGCCGCTCGCTCGGCGTTCTCCGGGGCGTACAAGTCAGGGCCATCCTCGTCGATTGCGACCGTGCGGATGCGGAAGACCCGCCGGCGCTGCCGTCGTCGGCACATATTGACCGTGATGGTAAAGAGCCACGTCCGCAGCCCGCAGTCGCCCCGGAATCTACGCAGGCCCGTGAAGGCCGCCAGAAAGACGTCCTGTACGACGTCGTCAACGTCCTGGGGCCATCCGAGCAGACGATTGGCGAGGGCCGCAACGTCGGCGGCATGCCTCTGCACGATCCCGTCGAACGCGGAATCGTCTCCCCGGCGGAAACGCTCCACCAGGGCCTGCTCCGCAATCATCTTCGCCATGGCTGTCATATTAGACCCGCTGGGGCGCTGACCATTACAGAATTCCCGCCCCTACCTGGGTCTGATAATAGGCGCTGTTCGCGAAATGGTGAGAAGAAAACGCAATAAGGGGTTGTTGCGATGGGGGTCGGGAAGGCATAATACTCAGTTAGTCTACGAGTCTGCAGTTTGGGAGGGGGCGGTGGGTCTGTGTCTGCGGGCCGACCGACAAAATGGTGATCGGTATCGACGCCGGTCCGGCGGTCCGCCGGCGGCGGAGCGGCCGATTCTCGCGTAGCCGGTCCGGTTCGCCCGCCAGTCCGCCAGCGGCGGACGTCGAGACAGGGAGGATACAAGGGTGCAAGCAGCAATGCCAAGCAGAGGCAAACCTCAAACTCCGAAATCCGAAGCACGAAATCCGAAACAAGCTTGAAGGCTCGGAATCCCCATCTCGAAACGGATTGGGAACATTGGGATTTTGGGATTTCAGATTTGTCTCGGATTTCGTGCTTCGGATTTCGGATTTCCGACGCGGCCGCTTGTGATGCCGGTGATTCGGGCCGATAGAGGAGGTAGCGTGTCATTGACGTGTTCGTTTTGGGACTGATGCGATAACCGAGTCGACGTTCTTTTGAAGGAGGACAGGCATGTGTAGAAAACAAGTGGTCTTGATGCTGGCCCTGGCCGCCATAGGCGGACTGGGCGTGGCGACCGAGGGCTGGGCGGCCGAATTGGCGCATCGCTGGAGCTTCAACGGGGACCTGAGAGACTCGATCGGAGGGCAGGACGCCGTGATTGTGGACCTGGGCGCCAACGACGCCATCCTGTCCGATGCCGAAGTCACCCTCACCGGCGGCGCCAAGGGCACCAGCGATTACGTCGACCTGCCCGACGGCATCGTCAGCGGCCTGGGCGATTTCGTCACGTTCGAGGCGTGGGCCACCCAGATTTCGGTGCAGAACTGGTCGCGCATCTTCGATTTCGGCACGAGCACGGCGGAGAACGTGTTCATGAGCTGGACCAGTGCAACCACGTTGACCGGCGATCGCGTCGAATGGCTCGGCTCGAACGGCAGCAACACGCTGGACAACACCAACGCCCCGTACACGCTGGGTGTGCAATACCACATCGTTTGCGTGTTCGACGAGGGGCTGGTCACGTGGTACACCGCGCCGGCCGACAGCGACAGCATCGGCGATGCCAAGGGATCGTTCCAGTCGACCAACCGTCTGTCGGAGCTGAACGACACCAACGTCTGGCTGGGCCGCTCGCAATGGGAAGACAACACCGCCAACGCGAGCTTCAACGAGGTCCGGCTGTGGACCGGCGCTCTGACACGCGCGGAGATCGACAAGCTGCATCGCATGGGCCCGGACGGGTTCAATCCCAACGTCGCCTACGATCCGTCGCCGGCGGACGAGGCGACCGACGTGCCGCGCGACGCGGCTCTCGCCTGGAGTGCGGGCGAATCGGCGGCGACGCACGATGTCTACTTCGGCGGCTCGGCCGAGGATATCGAGGCGGCCGAACGGGGCAATCCGATGGGCGTGCTGGCCAGCCAGGCGCAGGCGGGCACGACGTACACGCCGCCGGCGCGTCTGGACTTCGAGCAGTCCTACTACTGGCGTGTCGATGAGATCGCGTCGGACAACACGATCGTCCGGGGCGACCTGTGGAGCTTCACCACCGAGCCGTTCGTCTATCCGATCGCCAACGTCGTGGCCACGACCAACGCCACCAACGTCGAGGAAGGCACCGGCCCGGAGAACACCGTCAACGGCTCCGGCCTCGACGCCGACGGCAAGCACTCGATCAACCCGACGGACATGTGGCTCGGTGAGCTGGTCGATGCCGACGGTCCGGTCTGGATTCAGTTCGAGTTCGACGGCGTCTACAAGGTCCACGAGATGCACGTGTGGAACTACAACGTCATGTTTGAGCTGATGCTCGGATTCGGACTCAAGGAGGTGACGGTGGAATACTCCGCCGATGGCCTCGAATGGGCGACGCTGGGCGACTTCGAGTTTGGTCGAGGCACCGCCAAGACCGGCTATGCCGCCAATACGCTGATCGATTTCCAGGGCCTGGCCGCCAAGGCCGTTCGTCTGACGATCAACAGCGGCTTCGGTTCACTGGGGCAGTACGGCCTCAGCGAGGTCCGCTTCCTGCATATCCCCGTTCAGGCCCGCCAGCCCGAGCCGGCGGACGGCGCGACGGATGTGGAGATCGGGACCGAGCTGAACTGGCGTGCCGGTCGCGAAGCAGGCTCGCACCAGGTGTATCTGGGCACGGAGCAAGCGGCGGTGGCCGACGACGCAGCGCCCGTTGCCACGGTCGGCGAGAACCGCTACGATCCCGCCGGCCTGACGCTCGATGCGACCTACTATTGGAAGGTCGATGAGGTCAACGACGTCGAGGCCGTCGGCCTCTGGACGGGATCGGTCTGGAGCTTCTCGACGCAGGAATTCACCGTCGTCGACAACTTCGAGAGCTATACCGACGACATCGACGCCGGCGAGGCCATCTTCGACACCTGGATTGACGGCTGGGTCAACAACACCGGCTCGACGGTCGGCTATATGAGTTCGCCGTTCGCCGAGCAGGCCGCCGTCTACAGCGGACGTCAGGCGATGCCGCTGTTCTACGAGGGCAATTCGCAGGCCGACTTCACGATGGACGCTCAGGATTGGACGGCCGGCGGTGCGACGACGCTGGTGCTGTTCTTCCGCGGTGCCGCCGACAACGGGGCCGGCCAGCTCTACGTCTCGGTCAACGACACGAAGGTGACCTACCCGGGCGTGCTGACCAGCCCGGTCTGGAAGCAGTGGAACATCGATCTGGCGTCGATCGGGACGAACATGGCGAACGTTCGGACGTTCAGCATCGGCGTCGACGGCAGCGGCGCGGGTCTGCTGCTGGTCGATGACATCCGCCTGTATCGCGAGGCGCCGGAGCCGATCCTTCCGCTCGATCCGGGCACGGCGGGTCTGGCGGCCTACTACATGATGGACGGCAACGTCCAGGACAGCTCGGGCAACGGCTATGACGGCACGCCGTTCAACGATCCGTCGTATGCTCAGGCCCCGGCCGGCTTCGGCCAGGCGATCCAGTTCGACGGGTTTGCCGATTATGTCGAGTTGCCGATCGGTTCGCTGATGGCCTCGCTGCGCAGCGCGACGTTCTCGACGCGAATCCTGTTCGACGGGACGGGCAATACCTGGCAGCGGGCCTTCGACTTCGGGACCGGCGCGACCGTGTACATGTTCCTGAGCCCGAACAACGGGGCGACGAACAGCCCGCGGTTCGCTATTACGACCAGCGCCGGCGCAGGCGAGTCGATCGTGACGGCGCCGGCGGGTCTGACGGAGGGCTGGCACCACATTGCGGTGGTGATCGATGCCGACAGCATGATGCTGACGATGTATGTTGATGGCCAGGCCGTCGACAGCGTCGAGACAGGGACACTTCCGGCGGACATGGGCGAGACGACGCAGAACTGGCTTGCCCGGTCCCAGTACACCGCCGATCCCTATTTTGCCGGCTCGCTCGACGAGTTCCGTATCTACAACCGCGCTCTGTCGGCCGGCGAGGTCCGCTACTTGGCCGGAGACCGCTGACGGACATCGAGTGACACAATGTGTCCCGGCCAACCGGGCGCAGTGATAGGCACAATCACGGGGCCTGCACCCATAGGGGGCAGGCCCCGCTTCTATCCAGCCGGCTCTGGGGGCCGTTTGTGACCCGGCGCCGAAACTTCTGCGCAGATGCCCCTGGTTCTTCTTGATGTCCCGGTGGCAAATCGAGTATAAGGAAGTCAGAGTATCCTGCGATTCTCATTCTCAGGGGCCGAGAGTTGGGTGTGAACGGCCGATGCGGCGGAAAGGCTTGAAAGTCCGGTTCTGAGGTGGGTGACAGTCTATGCGTGTTGAGGTGGCGTGCCTCACGGTCATTCCCGTCATCGCAGTGCGTCGTTCAAAGAAGGAGGTCAATTCTATTCCGGGCAGCAGCAATCCGTGTGTCTTGTGGAGGCCGCGCACGCACATGCAGGATCTGTGTCGAGGCGACCGGCTTCGAGCGGATCGCGGTGAGCCGTTGCCGAGTGCTTCGGGCCTTGGTCTGAAGTACATCGTCCGGATCGTAGCCGGGCGAAATCGTATCGTCGAACCACGTATTCGTCGCGTCAGGCCGACGACCGAAGAGTTCGGCGACCATGTCGTTACTGATGTCGAATTCGAAGGAGGACTATCGCATGTCACGAAGAATCGTTCTCATGTTAGCGGTACTTGGCTTCTGTCTGGTCCCCGCCGTACAGGCGGCGGACATCATTCTCGTCTCCCAGATATACGACACCGATGGAGATGGCGTCCAGGACGATCAGGCCCTGGAAGACTGGCTCGTGGCCGAGGGGCACACCGTCGATGTGCAGCGGGGCAACTGGGTCGATCTGGATCCGAACAAGATCGAGGCCCTGAATGCCGCCGATCTGATCATCATGAGCCGGGCGACGAACAGCGGCGACTACGCCGGCGGCGAGAAGGTGACGCAATGGAATTCGGTTACGACGCCGCTGATTCAGATGAGCGCCTATCTGGTCCGGAGCAGCCGGTGGCAATGGGTCAACAGCACAGACGTCGTCAATCCGGTCGGGGCGGCGATGGAAGCGGTGGACGCGGCGAGTTCCGTGTTCCGGTTCGTTCCGCTCGCGGCCGCCGACCCGAACGATCCGAATTCGCCGGCCGTGCTTGTGCAGGCGGTGGACGGGACGACGGGCACCGGTCAGACTTCGCTGATCGGTACCCTCGATATGGGCAACGGTCAGTTGATCGCCAAAGGGGCGGATCTCGATGCGGCCTGGATCGCCGTGTGGGACGCCGGCGTGGAGTTCTACGACGGCGCCGGTCAGATCGCCGGCGGCCAGCGTATGATGTTCTCGGCCGGAACGCAGGAGGTCGACGCGACCCCGCAGGGCGCGTTCAACCTGACGGCCGATGGCGAGCAACTGCTGCGCAACGCCATCTCCTATATGCTCGGCAGGTCGCTGGTCGTGTGGGTTTCCCTCCATGCGGCCGATGACGCCCCTTCGGGCGGCGCGGCCGGGGTCGGCTTCACTGAGGCGGCCGACAAGGCGTACACCGATTTGCTCAAGGGCGCCGGCTACGACGTGATGCGATACGTGCAGACGGGTACGCCCGACGTGAACGTGGTCAACGCGGCGGATCTGGTGATCGTCGGCCGTTCGGTTGCCAGCGGCAGTTTTCAGAATGACGCGGCGACGACATGGAACAATGTCTCGGCGCCCATGATGATCCTGGGTGGCTACGTGATTCGGCAGAACCGCATGGGCTTTGCCACCGGCAACACGATCCCGGACACCACCGGGGACATCAGCCTGACCGTCACCGATCCGGAGCACCCCATCTTCGCGGGGATCGCGTTGACCGACGGCACGATGGACAATCCGTTTGCCGGTGTTGCGACCTATGCCGACGGGACACTGGCGCGGGGTATTTCAGTTGTGACCGACGCGCCGGATGACGAAGGCGTGGTTCTGGCCACGGTTTCCGCTGCGTCCGAGGGCGCGGGGCCTGTCGGCGCGATGATGATCGCCGAGTGGCCGGCCGGCGCCATGTTGACGCATGACGGCGGAGCCGGAACGGATGTGCTGGCCGGTCCGCGGCTGGTGTTCCTCACCGGCGCGCGCGAGGCGGATGGCATCAACTCCGAGACGGCGGGCATGTATGACCTGTATGAAGACGGCGCGCAGATGTTCCTCAACGCGGTGGCGTACATGCTCATCGAGCCGGAAGAGCCCGAAGAGCCGGCCGATCCGCTGGCCGAGGGTCTCCTGGCCCACTATCCCTTCGATGCCGATGCCAGCGATGCCACGGGCAACGGCAATGACGGGACCCTTCTCGGTGACGCCATGATCCTGGACGGCGTTCTGGTTCTCGACGGCGACGACGATGCGGTGGATGTCCCCCGCATCGGCGGCGACGAGACGGTCTTCGGCGCGTGCAGCATCTCGATGTGGGTGTTCCCCACGGCGGATCTGAGCGGATTGCAGTTCGCCGGCGGCATCAACACGAACGACTGGACCGACGGCGCTGTGCACTTCAAGCTCAGCTACGGGATGGTCAACGCGGGGATCAACGGCGTTGATCAGGACCTTCAGGGTGTCACGCCGGTCCTTCCGGCGGCGTGGAGTCACATGGTCCTGACGATCTCCGAGACCGAAGTGGCCCTGTATCTGAACGGCCAACTGGAGGACATCCGCATCCTCGAAGCGCCGCTGGAGAACCTGATTCTCGGTGGCGCGGCGCTGGGCGCCTGGAACAACGGCGGCGATCTCCAGCGTGAGATGCCGGGCCTGATGGACGAGGTTCGCCTCTACGACAGGGCGTTGTCGGCCGAAGAGATCGCCGAACTGGCCGGTCTGTAACCTCATCACAGCCGCCTGCGGAACGCAGGTTGGCTCTTCCTGTGTCACACGACGGGGCCCATGTCCAAACGGCATGGGCCCTGTTTTTGTTTGTGCTCGTCCGGCCGCTGCGATAGAATACCGAGATGGCTAAGGAAGTCGATACGGACAAGGTCGTTCGCCAGCACCTTGACATGGAAGGGTTCTTCACCGGATATGTGATTCGCGGCGCCAAATCGCACGAATCGGTCGAGCCGCTGCGACGGGAACCGCTCGGAGGGCCTCCTGTCAAGGCAAGCACTTCCGGTGCGATTGGCGAACTCGAGGCCGTCGCTGCGGAGGTCCGCCAGTGCTGCAAGTGCGGCCTGGGTTCGACCCGGACCCACCCCGTGCCGGGCGAGGGCAGTTCGACCGCACGCATCATGTTCGTCGGTGAGGCGCCGGGGGCCGATGAAGATGCGCAAGGCCGGCCCTTCGTCGGGCGTGCAGGACAACTGCTGGACAAGATCATCGGCGCCTGCGGCCTGAAACGCGAGGATGTCTTCATCGGCAACATTCTCAAGTGCCGCCCGCCAGGCAACCGCGACCCCAGGGAGGAAGAGATCTTCAGTTGCCTTCCGTACCTGCAGCGACAGATCGAGGCGATCGGGCCTGAGGTCATCATCGCTCTCGGCGCCCATGCCGCCAGGACCCTCCTGGAGACGGACAAGCCGATCGGCCAGCTTCGCGGCCACTTCCACGAGTATTCGACTGGGATCGGCCGGCCCCCGATCAAACTCATGGCCACTTACCATCCCGCCTACATCCTGCGGAACTACACCCCCGAGACGCGTGGCAGGGTCTGGGAGGACATGAAGAAAGTCCTCGTCGAGCTGGGTCTGCCCGTCCCGGATCGCGGCAAGGGGTAGTTTGCCGGCGTGAAGACCCCAGAGACCCCGAGAATCACACGAAAGTGGCACATCCGTAACAACCCGGTAACACGCCCGATGTAGATTGCCCGGCGTATGGTGACGACGCTCGTTTCGGCTGAATCGGCCATTTTTCGCGCAATGCCGGCCCGTCCGGCGCGTCTATATAGGGGAAGGCAGGAGCCACGCGATCCACAGCGCCGATGGCGTGCAGACCGTGAAATGCCTTGAAATAACGACCAAATTCGGGTATACTTTTGTATCTGGCCTGTACCTGGAGGCAGGCCGATCTCCCGGCATACCTGTTCACTGCGTGCGGGTCTCTGAGAAAGGTGAGGACATGAAAAGAACGAGTCTATTGGCGGTCCTTGTGGTGGTGGTCTGTGCAGGGGCCGGCTGGGCGGAGGTACGAAGGGTTCCGAGCGACTATCCGACCCTTCAGGCGGGAATCGACGCCGCTGTCGACGGCGACACCGTGCTGGTGGCGCCGGGGGTCTACTTCCAGACCATCGATTTCCGACGCAAGAATATCACAGTGACCAGCACGGACCCCGACGATCCCAGGATTGTCAGCTACACCGTTCTCAAAGGCGATGCCAACGGCTCGGTGGTCACGTTTGCGGGAGGGCAGACCTCCCAGGCGGTGCTGGCCGGCTTCACGATCACCGGCGGCGGCGGCACGCTCCACCCTGAGCTTGGCGGCAACGATACCGAGAGGCTTTACATGGGCGGCGGAATCTACTGCAACCGCAGCTCGCCGACCATCACGAAGAACGTGATCGTCCGCAACGAGGGCCTCTTCCGCATCTCCGAGAGTCAGATGCAGGTCGATCTCTGCTTTGGTGGAGGGATCGGCTGCTGGCAGTGCAGTCCCATGATCACATACAACACCATTCGCAACAACAGCGCCTATGTCGGCGCCGGGATCATCGGCTATTTCGGCGAGCCCACGATTCACAACAACATGATTTTTGAGAACTCCGCCTACCTCGGCGGCGGTCTGGTGACATTTGCCGGGCAGGTCTACAACAATACCTTTGTGCGCAACGACTGCGAGTTCGGATCGACGCTGGGCATCGGGATCGGCGAGGGCATGGGCGGCAACCTGTATCTCGTCGCCGCGCCGGAATATGGATCCGCCCGCGTCTTCAACAACCTCCTCTGCGAGGCCGGATCAGGGGGGGGCATGTTCTGGGAAGGCGATCTTGAATATGCCTCGCTTGCGTTCAACAACGTCTGGGGCAACGTGCCCGGCAACTACGGATACCTGGACCCGCAGACCTACTCGGTCGTGTACGATGGAGACGGAGACCAGACCGGGGTGAACGGGAATGTCAGCGACAATCCGCTGTTCCTGGCCTCGACGAGCAGGAACTTCCACCTGACGCTGGACTCGCCCTGCATCAATGCAGGCGACCCGGATTTTGTCCCCCCAGTCGGCCAGACCGACATCGACGGCGAGCAGCGCGTCTATGCCAGCCGGATCGACATTGGCGCCGATGAGTACGTCGGCTACGTCAAGCCGGTGGCCTCGGCGGGCGGCGACGTGCACGTCCTCGAGGTGGGTCAGACGGTCACGCTCGACGGCGCAGACAGTTTCTTCTACGATTCCTTCGATACCCAGACGTACCAGTGGACACAGGTCTCCGGGCAGGATGTTGTCATCGAGAATGCTGATTCGGCGTATCCCTCATTTGTCGCGCCGGCCGAGGGCCGTTACGTGTTCCAGTTGGTGGTTGCTGACAGTCGGTACGCCAGCGGGCCGGACGAGGTCCTGGTCTACGTCGGGCCCAACCACCTTCCCACGGCCAATGCCGGCCAGGACCGCGTCTGGCCGGCCCCCGGACAGATCACGCTGGACGGCAGCGGCTCCCACGATCCCGATCCGGTCGGGCGGCTGAGCTACCAGTGGACCCAACGGAGCGGACCGAGCGTCGTTTTGCAGAACCCGGAAACGGCCACGCCGGCTTTCGATGCCGAGCCGGGCGGGATCTACACCTTCGAGTTGATCGTCAGCGACGGGTTCGGCGACAGCGAGCCGAGTCAGGTGCGCATCGTGGCGGTCAGGACGACAACCAACCTGCGGGCGTTGACAATCGAGCCGATCGGCAACCAGACCCCGCGGTATACCGACGTCTCCGGGACGAAGGTCGTGGCGGTCTCGGACCCTGGGAACCTCGCCTGGCAGATCGCCTACACGGATTTCGCCACGCAACTGACCGAGACGTTCTCGGCCGGTGGATTCAGCACGCAGCCGAAGGTAGATGGCAACCTGGTCGTCTGGGCTGGCGGCGACCGCGCCAGCGGCGCTCTGACGCGGATGTGCACGAGTATCTTCGTTCGCCACCTTGCCACGGAAGAGCAGATCGCCCTGCGAACGCACACGGATTACGAGTCCTACAGCCACCCGGCCATCTCAGGCCGCAAGGTCGTCTGGGTTCGGCACGCGGAGATTGACAAGAACATCGCAGGCCAATGGAACAACATGCCGTACGATATCTGCGGCGCCGATATCGGCGACCTGCAGAATCCCGTCTACTTCACCGTGGCCACGAACGCCGGTCGCAGAGACCCGCTGCCGATTCAGAATCCGGCCAACGACTACGATGACGTCGTCGACATCTGCGACAATCTCGCGGTCTGGGAAGGGGATGGCGATATCTACGCCGCCGATCTTTCGGACCTGGACAACATCCGGGTGTTCACGGTCTGCGATGCCCCAGGGCGGCAGCGCGATCCGTCGGTCTCCGGCCGGTATGTCGTCTGGACCGATGAACGCGACGATGAAGGCGACATCTACGGCGCCGACGTCGCCGATCCCGAACACGTTGAGGTGTTCGTGATCGCCAAGGCCAGAAAGGGACAACGGCAACCGATCGTGGACGGCTGTCTCATTGCGTACCTCGATGGAGAAGAGTCCGGCGGTCAGATTCGACTCGCGTGCATCACGGCCAACTACGGCGTGATGAACGTCGATCTGCCCGCCGCGCCGTATGGCTTGTCGCCCTCATTGCAGGGCGCCTCGCTTGTGTGGCTGGGCGGCGCCTATGGGCCGATCCAGGGCCTGAGGCTGGCCTTCGGTTACTCCATTCTCGACGGGGCCGTGCAGAACGCCACGACGGGCGAGCGATTCGACTACGTGCAGCACGCAATCGCCGCGGCCCAGGCGGGCGACGAGATCGTGCTGCCTCAGGGTGTCCATCGCGAGTCGATCGACTTCGCCGGCAAGGCGGCGACGGTCCGCTCTGCGAACCCGGACGATCCGGCCGTGGTGGCCGCTACCGTTATCGAGGGGCATGCCAATGTCGTCACGTTCGCGGAGGGTGAACAGGCCGACAGCGTTCTGGATGGCGTGACCGTCTCCGGAGGCATGGCCGGTGTTCTCGTCTCCGGCTCCACACCTACGATCAGGCGATGCACTATCGCAGGCAATGAGACGGGGATGTTCATTATCAACCAGAGCCGACCCAGCGTCGTCGCGTCCCGCATCATCGGCAACCTCGGCATCGGGGTGGAGATGTGGATTCCAACGGGATCGCGCACGGTTCGTCACAGTATGCCGACGTTCCTGAATTGTCTCGTAGCGGGTAATCACGGCGTGGGCGTCGTGGGCGGACGGCCGTGGCTGACCAATTGCACGGTTGTGGAGAACCTCGCGGCCGGGCTGAACACTCTCGGGGCGATCGTAACCAACTCGATCATCTACTTCAACGACAGCGATGGCGTTCAGATCGGTGACAATCGCGCGGAGTTGACCTACTCCAACGTGCAGGGGGGCTGGCCCGGCGAGGGCAATATCGACGCCGACCCGCTCTTCGTCTCTTCCGGGCAGTGGTCGGACTCTGTGTGGACGGCTGGTGATTACCATCTCCAGAGCCAGGGGGCCCGTTGGGATGACGTTGCCGACCTCTGGCGGTCGGATGCAGGGACCAGTCCATGCATTGATGCAGGGGACCCGGGCGTCTCCATTCTGGACGAACCTGTGGCACTCGACGGCGCTGTTGTCGGAAACTCGCGGATCAACATGGGCGCGTACGGCGGCACCGCGCAGGCCAGCGTCGCGGCCGACTGAGCCGGATGCAGGGGCCCTGGAAACAGGCGCTGCGACGAAACGAAGGGACAGGAAAGGACCAGGCGGGTCTGGCCACGGCCAGGCCCGCCGGTGTTGTGATGTCGGTCTTTCGGGGGGGCGTCAGCCTTGGCGGCCGAGCAATTCCGTCAGACGCTGCAATTCGCCCGGCTTCATATGGTAGCTATGCGCGTCGTCGGGGAACCGACGGGCCTTCACCTCGTCGGCGTAGGCACGGAACGACTCGACCGAACGCGGTCCAAGATCGCCGTATGCCTTGGAAAATTTCGGCAGCTTGCCCTCGGTCAGGCCGAGGATGTCGGGGGCGACGAGGACCTGTCCGTCGCAGGCCGGACCCGACCCGCAACTGATCACCGGCAGATCGGTTCGCTTGGTGATAACCTGGGCGACTTCGGCCGCCGCTCCCTCAATGAGAAGTGCGCCGGCGCCCGCGTCACCCATCTGGCCGGCCAAGTCGATCAATTGCATGGCGACCTCCGCCGTCGTGGCCTCGGCGCGAAGCCGCCCGACGGCGCTGATCCGCTGCGGTCGGATGCCGATGTGGGCCATCACGGCGATTCCGGCGTCACTGACGGCTCGGATCGTGTCCAGATGGGCGCCTGTGGCCTCGATCTTGACCATCTGTGCGCCGGCTTCCACCAGGAATCGACCGGCGTTTCGAATCGCCTCGTCGATGCTGATCTGATAAGATAGGAAAGGCATGTCCGCGACGAGATAGACGTTCGGGGCGCCTCGACGGACGGCCGCCGTCAACGCGACCATGATCTCCATCGTGGCCGGCAGCGTCGAATCGAAGCCGAACACCAGTTGGGCGGCGGAGTCTCCGACGATAATCATGTCGGCGCCGGCCTGGCTGACTTGACGAGCGGTGGTGTAGTCGTAGCAGCTTACCGCGGCGATGGTGCGACCGTCGCGTTTGGCTTCAAGCAGATCGGAAATCGTGATGCGGCCGTTCATGCGACAGGAATCCAAGACAAGTAACAGAGTTTTCGTGAAAATAGCAGAACCCACGCTCGTCGGCAAGGGTAAAATGAAATGATTGAGGGTCGTAAATGAGGCGTTTGGGTCGGCAACGGCAAAAAAAATGCCCGTTTTCCGATTTAGTCCTTGATTTGTGGGCGGCAGCGGGTATTTTCTGTGTATCCTTGCTTTTTCGCTAAAGAATTTCCGCGCATTGCTACGATGATAAGAGCAGGGATGTTGTTGAGAGCAAACAAGGCCTGTTCGAAGGCATGTAATAAGCTTTTCATCACCCTCCTCCGAAGCCAGATTCTGTTAATTTGGGATCTGGCTTTTTGACGGCCGTCCATGTTAATTTGAATAGCATATATATCGGAGTTATGGGGTGAATGGGGCTTGGGGGTGATTGAAGTCATATCTTCGTTCTGCATGTCGTAGGCGCGATCTTCGCTTGTTCACCTTGCTCTTCCATCTTGTCTCGATTTGCTCGTGACGCCGTGCGCACTGTGGTCGCGCGGCCCTTTGTCTGTCCTGTCGCAGGCCTTCTGTTATCGGGCGTGGTTTCGGTGCGAAGTGAGGTTGCAGTGCCGTGACGCCGTATCGGTTCAGTGCGATGCGGATCTGGCCGATGAGCGAGCAGACGCTCCTGCGGCGCTAGAGGCAGGATATGTAGGGACCGGACCATGAAGATCATCGCTGTTGTCAACCAGAAGGGCGGCTGTGGCAAGACGACCACTGCGGTCAATCTGTCTGTGGCGTTCGCCAAGGCGGGCCGCCGTGTTCTGTTGGTGGACCTGGACCCCCAGGGCCATGCGACGATGGGCATGGGCTTCGACCCCGATTCGTTTCAGAGGACCGTCTACGATGGGCTCGCCGGCGAGCACTTGCCGATCTCTCGCGTGGTTGTGAGCACTGACATCGAGTGGCTCGATCTGGCCCCGAGCAACGTGGGGCTGGCCAGGGCCGAACTGGAGCTGATCAACGCCCTTGGCAAGGAGCTTGTGCTCGGCGAATGGCTGCACAGCGTCGCCGATCACTACGACATGTGTCTGATCGATTGTCCGCCGTCGTTGGGTCTGCTCATGCTCAATGCCCTCGTCGCCAGCTCTGACGTGATCATTCCGGTGCAGGTGCACTTCTATGCCTTCGAAGGCCTTAAACGCCTGCTCGAGACCATCCGGCTGCTCAAGAAGCGGTTTCACCCCTGCTCGGCGCGGACGCTGGGGCTGCTGTTGACGTTTGTCGAGGACCGACCGACCTACACCCGCAGGATCCAGTTGCAGTTGCGCGAGCTGTTTGGCGATCTGGTGTTCGACACGGTCATCCATAAGACGATTCGGCTGGTCGAGGCGCCGGATGCGGGCAAGTCGATTTTCACGTTTGCCCCTGACAGCAAGGCGGCTCGCGAGTACGCCACGCTGGTTGATGAGATCGAAGCCCGTCTGCGCACGAGCGCTCCGAGCTTTGCCGGGACGTAGCGCGCCGGGACGCGATGCGAGCGTTCCCCCTCCCCGTCGGTCGGACGGGACACGAAGTGAGCGGCATGGTTGTGCGCCGGCCAGTCCTTCTGTATGATGCTCCCAAAGACAGGTCTTTTGACGTCGTTCGGAGTCTCATACCATGGTTCCTCAGATCGATCTGTGTGAGAATGGGCCTCGCTGTTCCCGAATCGTCCACGGCCTCTGGCGGCTGGCGGACTGGAGCAAGGGTGAGGCAGAGGTTCGAGAGCTGATCACCGGCTGCCTCGAAGTGGGCATCACGACATTCGACCACGCCGACATCTACGGCGACTACACCTGCGAATCCCTCTTCGGCAGGGCGCTGGTCGACACCGGGATCGACCGATCGCAGATTCAGTTGGTGACCAAGTGTGGCATCAAACTGGTCTCGCGCAATCGCCCGGGCCACGCCATCAAGTGCTACGACACCACCGCCGCCCACATCGTCGCCTCGGCGGAGAATTCGCTGAAGAACCTTCGCGTCGATTACATCGACCTGCTGTTGATTCACAGGCCCGATCCGCTAATGGACCCGGCGCAGGTCAACGAAGCCTTCCTGCAACTGAAGAGTACAGGCAAAGTGCGCCACTTCGGGGTCTCGAACTTCCTGCCGTCGCAATTCGAGATGCTGGCCTCGAAGCTCGACGTGCCGCTGGTGACGAACCAGATCGAGTACTCCGTGATGCACCTCGACGCCCATAGCGACGGGAGCCTCGATCTTTGTCAGCGGCTGGACCTTCGGCCGATGGCCTGGTCGCCGATGGGCGGCGGCCGGCTGTTTCACGAGGACTCCGATCGGGCCCGACGTCTTCGCGACGTCCTGGGCCGGATCGGTCGCCGCCTGGGTGGGGCCTCGATGGATCAGGTGGCCCTGGCCTGGTTGCTCGTGCACCCGGCTCGACTGGTTCCCGTCATCGGCACCGGACGGCTCTCCCGCATTCACAAGGCCGTCGAGGCCCTCGAACTGACCGTCCCGCATGATGAGTGGTTCGAGATCTGGTGTGCCTCGACCGGGCGCGACGTGCCATAGCGACAGTGGATCGATGTCGGGGGCGCCTGTGGTGATGCACGAGGTTTTATCAGACGATCGCGGAGGGCTCACTCTCCGACCATGATTGAGAGCGCAAAGCTATGCTATTTCTATGCTTATGCGCTACGATTTCCTGTGGAATATATTGGAGAAAAACCGGACGACGCGCCGAAGTAGAATAGTGATGAGTCCACGAGTCTGATGGTCGCTGGGAGATACTCTCTCTTCGGCTCCAGCAGAGGGAATTGTTGTTGTTTCGAGGTGTCATCGTGGCAGTCTATGACGGGGCGCCAGAATCACTGCCGTCCGGTCGATCATCGGGTTTTGAGAATCGCTGTGTCCTGCGGGACAGTCTGTTGTATGACGAGCGGTCGGAGTTCATGAGAAAGGATTCAGTCATGACCAAACGAGCGAAGGGATGCATCCGAATCATTGCCTGTGCTTTTCTGCTGGCAGGCATGGGCCTGCTCGGTGCGAATCAGGCCCGCGCCGCCATCACTCCCGCCGGGCAGGTGCTTCCGGCTTACGACGCCTCGGACCCGTGGATTCTCGAAGGCAATCTCTATGTGGGAAATGATGACAACGGTGCGTTGACTGTTGACGGCGGAAGCTCGGTCTCCAATGCAGACGGTGTGATCGGCAGCTATGCCGGCGTTACAGGGAGCGCGACGATTACCGGACCTGACTCTTCCTGGATCAACTCCGAATGGCTCGTCGTCGGGTTTGAGGGATTCGGCACCCTGACGATCAACTCCGGCGGCCAGGTCAGCAGCTACGATGGTGTCCTGGGCAACGACGCAGGCAGCACCGGAGAAGCGACGGTGACGGGTGCCGGTTCGGCCTGGACGATCGACGAGCATCTGGAGGTCGGTTATGAGGGCACCGGCCTGCTGACCATCGAAGACGGTGGACTCGTCGAGGCGTCGGACGTCTATGTCGGTGATGCAGCGACCGGCATGGGCGATGTTATCGTCACGGACCCTGGCTCACACCTGAGTGCGAACGAGTCGATCTCCGTGGGGTATGATGGGCAGGGCGAAATCCAGATCACCAACGGCGGCCAGGTCAGCAGCTTCTATGGCGTCCTTGGCTACTACGCCGGCAGCTATGGCTTGGGCACCGTCCGCGATGCGAATTCTCTGTGGGACAACACCGGGAGCTTCGGTGTCGGTGTCTTCGGCAACGCCGACCTGTTCGTCACCGACGGTGGGACTCTGAACAGCCTGGAGAGCGGCATTGCCGTCGGGCCCAACAGTGTGGCCACCGTCGAGGTCAGCAGCGGTGGCACGTGGACCAACACCGATGCGATGGCCGTTGGAATCATGGGCGACGGGACCCTGAGCATAACCAGTGGCGGGCAGGTCACGACCACCGATGCCTACATCGGTGGTGTGGACCTTGAGGCGCCGCATGTCGATATGAGCCCGTTCCTCGGCGATGATCCGCTCGATGGAACCGGTACGGTGGAAGTGACGGGGGCCGATTCCCGCTGGGACCTCTCCGGCGACCTGTACGTCGGCTATACGGGCACCGGCACGCTGGAGATCAGCGACACCGGCGTGGTCACCAGCGAGTCAGGTATGCTCGGCTTCAGTGCCGACAGCGTGGGGACCGTCACGGTCACGGGCGACGGCTCGCAATGGGACGTGAACGATGTGCTTACCGTCGGCGGTGCCGGTGAGGGCACGCTGGTGGTGTCCGACCGCGGCCGGGTGACGGCTGGGGACGTGCAGATCGGTGGCTACATCCCCGCAGAGGGCTTCGAGACGCTCGCCGACTTCCTGGACCCCGACGCCGTGTTGCCGGAAGGGACAGGGACCATCACGGTGATCACCGAGGCGGTTCTGGAATCGGACGGTCTGTCCGTCGGCCTCTGGGGCGACGGTACGCTGGACGTCAACGACGGCGGCCAGGTGGTCAGCGGCTGGGCCGAACTCGGCGTCGGTCCCGATGCCGTGGGTACCGCCACCGTGCGAGGCTTGACCTCGACGTGGACGATCGACGACGAATTGACCGTGGGTGTCTACGGACAGGGCGATCTGACCATCGCCGGAGGCGGCCAGGTTTCAGCCTATGATGTGTACGTCGGCGGAGCGCCTCTGGAGTTGATGACCGATGAGGGTTACGATCCCGATCTGCTGCCCAACGGCACCGGCACGGTAATCGTGACCGGGGCCGACTCGCGTCTGGTGGTTGCCGCCGACGATAGCCTCTTCATCGGCTATTTCGGCGACGGCACTCTCGACGTGAACGATGGCGGACAGGTCGACAGCGAGATGGTCGTTGTCGGCGGTGGGCCGGATGCGGTCGGCACCGTGACGGTGGAAGACCCCGATTCCCTGCTTTCGACGGAGGAACTGTCCGTCGGATTCTGGGGGCAGGGCGATGTGACGGTGGCCAACGGCGGTCAGGTGACGACCCGGGAGGTTCGCATCGGCGGAGGCGAGATGCCGGACGACATGGACCCCGACATGTTGGCGGATTTCGGGGATCCCCTGGGCACCGGAACAATCAGCGTGACGGGAGCGGGATCGCGTCTGGATGTCGATGAGTTCCTCTACGTGGGCTACACGGGCACCGGCACGCTCGACGTCAATGATGGCGGTGTGGTCACAAGTGAGTACGGTGCCGTGGGCGCCGACGCGGGCAGTACCGGCACCGCTACGATCACCGGGACTGACTCCGAATGGACGATCGCGGAAGGTTTGACCGTCGGAGCGTTCGGACGGGGTACCATGACGATTGCGGCCGGCGGTCTCGTCGACGCCAACGAGGTCTATATCGGAGGCTTCGATATCGACGCGATGGGCGATCCGGATATGAACGATATCCCTGAGGGCATTGGGGTCGTTACCGTCACTGGTACAGGGTCGGAACTGGACGTCGATGACTTTCTTCATGTGGGTTACACGGGCACCGGCACGCTCGATGTCAACGAAGGTGGTGTCGTAACGAGCGAGTATGCGGCCGTCGGCGCCGATGAGGGCAGTACCGGGACCGCGACGGTCACGGGCGCCGGCTCGCAGTGGGCGATCTCCCAGGCGTTGGCCGTCGGCGCCTTCGGCGACGGCGATCTGACCATCTCCGACGGCGGTGAGGTCTATGCGAGCGAAGTCTACATTGGTGGCTTCGATGCGAGCATCCTGGACGAAGAGATCGAGGAGACGCCCGAAGGAACCGGTACGGTGACGGTTACCGGGGAAGACTCTTACCTCCAGGCGGGCGGTAGCTGGACCCTCTACGTCGGCTACAGTGGCGATGGGACCCTGGATATCCTCGACGGTGGTACGGTATTCAGCGAGAACAGCTACATCGGATACCTGGAAGGCAGTACGGGAACCGTGACGGTCTCGGATCCGAATTCTTCGTGGATGGTGGACGGCGACTTGTCCGTCGGCTACGTGGGCGAAGGTTCCTTGACGATCGCCAATGGGGGCGCTGTGGACGCCAATGAGGTGGTTGTCGGGGCGTATAACACCGGGACTTTGCTCATCTCGGGCGGGGGCGTTCTGGATGCCAACACCGTCTTCATTGGACAGGCGCAGGACCTTGGTGTCGGCGTGGCGACGGTCACCGGCGCCGGCTCCGTCTTGGATGCCAACGATGTCTATATCGGCGCCTGGGGCGAGGGTGACTTGACGATCTCCGACGGCGCGCAGATGAACAGCACCGCGGCTTGGATCGGCGCGTTCTGGTCGGGAACGGGCACCGCTACGGTCACGGGCAGCGACTCGCTCTGGGACGTCGAAGGCGACCTCTATGTCGGCTATGATGGCGACGGAACGCTGGTTATCAGCGACGGTGGCGAGGTGACCAGTACTAGTGGTATGATCGCTGCCGACAGCGTGGACAGCGTCGGCACGGTGACGGTGACCGGTGATGCCTCGCGGTGGCTCGTTGACGAGAACCTGTACGTTGGCGGCAACGACACGCAGGCGATGGGCACCGGTGTGCTGGCCGTCAACGATGGCGGCCGGGTGATCGCCGACGAGGTGATCGTCTGGGAAACCGGTACGTTGACCGGCGACGGTACGGTCACAGTGACGGTGCCGACGACCGTCCACAACTATGGCACCATCGCCCCCGGCGACGACGGCATCGGGACGCTGACCGTTCAGGGCGACGTGGTCTTCGAGCCCAATTCCGTCTTCGAGGTCCAGATCGGCGGCACCGAGGCCGATCAACTGGCAGCCACCGGAGACGTGACGATCGACGAAGGTTCCACCGTACGAGTCCTGTCCGTGGGCACCGTTGTCGGGACGCAGGAGTACGCGATCATCGACGCCAATTCGGTGACCGGTGAGTTCGACGTCCTCGATACGGCCCTCTTGACCCTCTACTTCAATGAAATCGGGCTGGACTACGAGCCCAACGCCGTGTGGCTGTACATCGACGCGATGCGGTTTGACGACCCAACCCTCCTGCGGACGTACAACCAGCGCCAGGTTGCCGGCGGATTGCAGGAGATCGCCGACGAAGGCGGCAACACGATCACCGCGGATCTTCAGATGGTCGAGACGAACGAAGAGCTGCTGGGCCACTACGACCAGCTCGCCGGACGGACCCGGCCGTCGCTGGCGCCGATTGCAGCGGCCGGGACGGGACGGTTCCTCGGCAGCGTTTCCAGCCGGCTGCGGAATCCCAGTGCTGTGGTCGCCTCGGGCAGTTGGAACGGTTCGCAGTTGTCCGGCTCGGCGGGTCCCGACGGGACGGCGGGCAGCCGGATGTCGTATGATATCGACATGGGCGGCTACGGCTTCGCCGTCGGCAACGGCAGCCCTTATCTGAGCGACAGCCCGTGGGGATTCTGGGCCAAGGGGTATGGCCTCTTCGGCAATCGGGACCACAGCCTCGAAGCCCCCGGCTACGACTACAGGACCTACGGCCTCAGTGTCGGGCTCGATTACCAGTTCACCGAAACGCTGCTGATCGGTCTGACCGGCGGCTATGCCGATACCCATGTCAATTACGACCGCTCACGGGACGACAGCGATCTGCGGGCAATGCACTTCGGCTTTTACGGCAGCGTCAACACCGGCCGTGCCTACCTCGATTCGCTCCTGACCTACAGCGATCTCGACTACGACACACAGCGCTATGTCGATCTGACCGACGAGCGGCTCGAAGGCGAGTTCGGCGGCTATGCCGTCAGCGGTTACTTCGAGACCGGTTTTGATTGGCGGCACGTCGGGGGCTGGCTGGTCCAGCCGCTGGCCAGCTTCCAGCTCTCCTATCTCGGTCTGGACAACTACCGCGAGTCCGGTGGCGACGCTGCCTTGGGCTTCAAACGCCAGAGCTTCGAGTCCTACATCGGCTCGCTCGGCGCCAAAGTGAGCAAGGACCTGCTCCGCGACAGCGCCACCAGCCGTCTGGCCGTGCAGTTCCGGGCCCGCTGGCTGCACGAGTTCGGCGATACGCGGTCCGATGTGAACACGTACTTCGCCAGCGATCCGACCGTGGTCTTCAATATCCGCAATGAGAGCATCGACAGGGACAGTGCCGTTCTCGGCCTCGGTCTCGGCGCCGAACTGAATCGCAGCACGCGGCTCTATGTGGATTACGATACCCGGCTGAATGCCGACGACACCGCGCATCTGATCAGCGGCGGTCTCCAGTACCGCTGGTAACCACACGACAGAAGGCCGATGCGCCGACCGGTTCCCCCGGTCGGCGCATCTGGCCGAACCTTCACCGTTAGATCCCCCGTAGGGTCCCTTGGTTCCGTGCGCCCCGCCGGCATCGCTTAGAACCCTGCCCCCTGCCTCAAGGCAGGGCCAATCCCCCCACCGGCCACGATAGCGAGCATTCGTCTCCTCTTCACGCCTGTCTCCGATCGCACGGTCTGCTCAAACGCACCACGGTCCACTCCATTCGATTGTTGTACCGGCCGCGTGGCAATGTGAGGTATCGGCCGGGAGCGTCATCGGTCGGTCTGAACTCACTTCAGCGGTCGGCGACGGGGGCAAGAAAATGGTGCCGTTTACGGGAAAGGGGGTTGACGAATGAGACGGAATGTGAATATGATAGCTACGCAACTGAATTGACAACTGCAAATGGTTGATAGGCAATTTCAGGTCGGGGGATCGTGACTGCCTCAGGTGGTCGCCGTGCGAAACAAAGCCAATTCGGGAAACTGCAGAACGCGGGTAAGGCCCGTTGTAGAAGGTGGTTATGGGAGGAATGGCAACGGGATATGCCGTTGCGAACGAAGCCAATCAAACCCAATCTGTTATGTCTGGGGGTCGGGACGGGTATAGGATGGAGCCGACGGGCGGGTATGGCTCGGCTGATTCTGGGAAGGGCGGAAATTGAGTTCGAAGGTGTATTTCGTCAAAGCGTCGATGGCCGAGGGCGAGACCTCGGTCTCGCAGAAGGCCCGCGCCCTGTTCCGGGCGGGGGGCTTTGCGGACTGCTTCAGGCAGAACGACTTCACCGCCGTGAAGGTCCACGTCGGCGAGCAGACCAACAATACCTATATCAAGGCCCCGTGCCTCAAGGGGCTCGTCGAGGAGCTTCTGGCCCTGAAGACCAAGCCGTTCATCACCGACACCAGCACGCTGTACACGGGCCGACGGCACAACGCCATCGACCACACGGTCCTGGCGACCGAGCGGGGTTTCAACGTCGAGGGGCTGGGCGTGCCGTTCATCGCCCCCGATGGTCTGTTCGGGACCGCCGAGACGGCGGTGCCCATCGAAGGCGAGTTGGACAAGGAGGTGATGATCGCCGCCGACATCGTCCGATGCCAGTCGATCCTGTCGATCGCACATTTCACCGGCCACTGCGCCACCTGCGTTGGCGCGACGATCAAGACGCTGGGGATGGGCTGCTCCAGCCGCAAGGGCAAGATGCGCCAGCATGCGTCGCTCAAGCCGCATGTCAAGAAGGGCAAGTGTACCCGCTGCGGCGAATGCCGGCAGCACTGCCCCGCCGATGCCATCACCCTCGACGACGTCCAGGCCCACATCGACCAGGACAAGTGCATCGGCTGCGCCGAGTGTGTTGCGGTCTGCCGGTTCGACGCCGTCGTCTACGACTGGCAACAGGAAAATGAGATTCT
>JAAYBA010000273.1 GCA_012719085.1 Planctomycetota bacterium | reverse complement strand
TCGGGTGATCAGGGCGGCGGCGGCGGCATGGGCGGCGGCGGCATGATGGGCGGCGGCGGCATGGGTGGTGGCATGATGGGTGGCGGCATGATGGGCGGCGGCATGGGCGGCATGGGCGGCGGCATGGGCGGTATGGGCGGCGGCATGGGCGGCGGCATGGGCGGCGGCATGAGCGGCGGCATGGGCGGCGGCATGATGGGGGGGAGCGGGTACATGAGTGTTGCGATCGCCCAGAATCTGCGACAGCTCATCCAGGAAAGCATCAATCCGGATAGCTGGTACGAGCTCAACGAACTGGGGGAGGGCACGATCATGGTGTACCCGACCCAGCAGCCCAAGAAGTTGGCTATCTATCAGACCCCCGACGTTCACCAGCAGATCGGCGAGTTGCTCGATCAGCTCCGCAGAGCGCTCGGCCACCAGGTCTCGATTGAGGCGAGGTTCCTTGTCGTCAGCGAGAATTTCCTGGAGGACATCGGTCTTGATGTCGATTTCAGCTACAACTTCGGTGGCAAGTGGGGTCTGATGACGGTCTCGCAGACTTCGTATGACACCGCCTTGCCGGATGCCTCCACGAAGGTTCCCGGAAGTCTGGGCTCGCTCATCAATTCACCGGCAGCCACGGCGACGGGAGGATACGGTTCCATTCTGGACGACCTGCAGGTCAGTCTCCTGTTCAGGGCGACCCAGGGCCGGACCGATTCCAAGGCGCTGGTGGCTCCCAAGGTGACGGTGCTCAGCGGCGAGTCGGCGAACTTCGCGCTGAACAACACCGTGACCTACGCGCTGCCGCCGGACGTGACGCAGAGCTCCGCCGTCGGTGGTACGGGTGCGACCAGCACGACGCAGGGCATTTATCAGAACATCGGCCTGGTCATGGTCGGGAGCAATCTGAGCGTCAGCCCGACCATCACCAAGGACAAAAAGAACGTCCTCTTGAATATCGTCATGCTCCAGAACGACCTGCTTCGATTCCGAACGCACCAGGTCGAGGCCCTGGTCGACACCGACGAACAGGAGGGCACGACGGTCCAGACCTTGCCCTATGAAGTGACAGTCCCGGAGACAGAGGCGTCTACCGTGATGACGCGGGTCAGCGTTCCGGATGGCGGCACGCTTCTGCTGGGTGGACACAAGGTCACCGCCGAAGTGGATAAAGAGGTGGGGGTCCCGGTTCTCAGCAAGATCCCAGTCGTGGGCCGCTTGTTCTCGAACCGCAGCAAGATCCGAGACAACAAGATCCTGCTGATCCTGGTCAAACCGACCATCATCCTGCAGGAAGAGCGTGAGGAAGACGCGCTGGCCGCGCTGGAAGCCGGTATCGGCAACGAGTTCCAGTACTGATGACTTCTTGTGGCGGCAGGCGGTTGACGGTGGGGTCTGCATTGCGCGGGTGATTCCCTACACGATGATGTTCTACGGATTCAGGCACAGCAAAGACGGAAGTGGACATATGAGAAAGCAGATGCAGGAGCGACCAGGCACCTGGCGGTTGCTGATTGGCTCGGTGCTAATTCTTTGCGCCGGCATGGGGTTGGCGACAGCAAACGACTTGTCATTTTCATTGTCGGACGCGATCGACGGCGGCCGGCCGGCGGACGGACCGCAGGAACTGCTGGTCCGGTTCGTCGATCGGGACGGACCGCCTTCGAGCTGCGCGGGACTGTTCGGACCGCGGACGAAACGGGCCGTGCGGAACGCGATCTGTGAGGCTGTGGTGGAAGGTGCGTCCGTTCGGAGCGACTTCGACGGCGCTGTCTCCGGCCTGACCGTGGTCTCGCTGCCCCCTCATGTTGCGGCAGCGGATGCGATGGCGCGGTTTGCCGGCAGCGGCGACGTGCTGTATGCCGAGCCGAACTATCGCTATTCTCTTTGTCGCGTCTCCGCCGTCCAGACGGCATCGGACGAGGCCCAGATCGGTGGCCTCATTGCAGGTGCCGTTGAGACGAACGGCGCCGAAGTCATCGTTGCGATCCTCGATACCGGCATCGACCTGACCCATCCTTCTCTGACCGGCCGTCTGTGGATCAATGAGACGGAAGCAAATGGTCGGGCCGGCGTCGACGACGACGGCAACGGCTACGTGGACGATGTTCACGGCTATGACTTCATCAACAACACACCTGATCCGACGGATGAGATGTATCACGGCTCGCATGTGGCGGGCATTGTTGCGGCGATTGGAGAGGAACTGGGTGTCGGCGGCAACGTCCGACTGATGCCTCTGAAGGTGGTCGGCCCGGACGGCGTGGATCTGGATGCGGCGGTGGCCGCGATCGAATACGCTGTGGCGGCCGGCGCCAGGGTGATCAACATCTCGTGGGCCGGCTCGGATTACAGCGAGAGCCTGAGGAACGCCATCGAGGCCGCCGGCGAGAAGGGCGTGCTGTTCGTGGCGGCGGCCGGCAACGGGTCGAAGAACATCGATATTGCGCCGGTGTATCCGGCTGGTTACAGTTCCCGCAACATCATCAGCGTCCTGGCCACCGACAACGACGGTGCGCTGGCCTGGTCGTCCAACTATGGACGCCTGTCGGTGGATCTGGGCGAGTCGGGACAGGACGTGCTCAGCACGCTGCCGATGCAGCCGACGACCGCCATGCGCGAGGCGGGCCTGCCCACCCAGTACGGCGCGATCAGCGGCTCGTCTTTGGCGGCGCCGCGCGTGGCCGGCGCCAGTGCCTTGCTGCTTTCGCAGAACCCGTCGTTGTCTCCGCTTCAGGTCAAGCATGTTCTGATGCAGACCACCGACAGGGTGCTGCCCGGGCTGGCGGCCTCGCAGGGGCGTCTGAATCTGATGGCGGTGCTGACGGCGGTGCCGACGGGACAGGCCGGACGCGTGGTCAATACGCGCGATCGGGCACAGGTCTATTCCTCGATCCAGGCAGCGATCGACGACGCCAACAACGGCGACGTGGTCATCGCCGAGACACTGGCCAACGGCAATACGGTCTACAGCGAACGGATCGACTTCAAAGGCAAGGCCGTCACGCTTCGCAGCGGAAGCGTCGACGATCCGAACGATCCGAATATCTACCCTGAAACGACATTCCTCGTCGGTCTGGCCGGTCAGGAAGGCTCGATCGTGACTTTCGCCAACGGCGAGGGCCGCGACAGCGTTCTGATGGGATTGACGATCGGCTGGGGCGTCGCCGAATACGGCGGCGGTGTGCGCATCGAGGAAGCCTCCCCAACCATCGATCGCTGCGTCATCACCGACAACCAGGCGCAATACTACGGCGGCGGCATCGATTGCTTCGCCGGCTCTCCAGAGATCGTCAACTGCGTGATCAGCAACAATGCAGTGCTGGCCGAGGACGGCCTGGGCGGCGGCATCAACTGTGAAGACGGCTCGCCCACGATTACACATTCCATCATCCGCAATAATAGTTCCATGAATCTGGGCGGCGGCCTGGCCTGCTACAACGCCTCTCCGACGCTGTTCAACTGCTTCGTGATCAACAACTCGGCCGTCAGTGGAAGCGGGCAGTTCGATCTGGAAGATTCCTCGCCCGCGATCACCAATGGCACGATCGTCGTCGATGAAAACGCGCCCGGCAACGGCGGCATCGTCTGCTCGGGGCAGTCCGACCCGACGATCGTCAACTGCATTCTCTGGGGCAATGGAGACGATCTGGTCAACTGCTTTGCCTCGTACTCGTGCATCGAAGACGGCGATGCCGGCGAGGGCAACATTGCCAGCGATCCGCTTCTGGTCACCGGGCCGCTGGGCGGTTGTTATCTCAGCCAGGTTGCAGCCGGGCAGGTGACCGACAGTCCGTGCCTCGACGCCGGAGATCCCAATGTCGGCGTCTCGCTGGCGTCGCGAACGACGCGAACCGACGGCGTTGAGGACGCCGGCCGGATCGATATGGGGGCCCACTATGATGTTGCCTCCGCGAACCTGTTCCCGTTGAATCTCACGCTGATGACGGTGGACGCCGACGGCGCGCCGATCGAGGGCGAG
>JAAYBA010000272.1 GCA_012719085.1 Planctomycetota bacterium | reverse complement strand
CTTACGGGAGAACGCCATGAAATCACGCCCATTCTTTCCACGGATCGTCGTTCTGATGACTTGCCTGGTCTGTGCGGGTGAGGCCTTTGCACAGGATTCCGTCAAAATCGCTCCGGCGACCGCCCTGCAGGACGCGTCGGCGACCTGGCCCGTGCTCAAGCGCTACGACCAACAGCATCTCGCTCGAATCGCCCTCCCGCTGGGCGGAATCGGAACCGGGACGGTCTCGCTGGGCGGCCGGGGTGACCTCCGCGACTGGGAGATCATGAACCGTCCTGCCAAGGGCTTCGTGCCGATGCGAGGTTCGTTCGGTCCGTTCTTCGCGGTCTTCGTCAGGACTCCCGACGGCAAGACGCTGGCCAAGGCCGCCGAAGGCCCGATCGACGTCTCGGCCTATGAGAACAGCCACGGCAGCACGGCGCCCAACCACGGTCTGCCGCGTTTTCGAGACTGCTCCTTCGCATCGGCCTACCCGCTCGGCCAGGTCATGCTCGGCGATCCCGACATGCCCATCGACGTGCGCATTGAGGCCTTCAATCCCCTGGTCCCCGCCGACCCCGACATCAGCGGCATCCCGGTCGCCATCCTGCGGTATATCCTGCGGAACAAGACCGATCGGCCGCTCGTGGCGTCCGTCTGCGGAACCCTGCCCAACTTCGTCGGAATCGACGGCTCCGGCCAGACCAGGGACTGGAAGGGCGACCTGATCGCAACCGGAGGACGCGCCAACCGCAACCACTATCGCCAGACGGACGGGATTCGGGGCATCTTCATGGACTCCGAGGGCGTCGCCGAGCGGGCCGAGCAATGGGGAACGATCGCGCTGGCGACCACCGCAAGCGCCGGCGTAACACATCGAGTCTCGTGGATCGCCTCCGGCTGGGGCCGGTCGCCGCTCGATTTCTGGGATGACTTCAGCACCGATGGCAGGCTCGATGAACGAGCGCCCACTGGCGAGGACACCCCGATGGCGTCGCTGGCGGTGCAGGTCGAACTCCCGGCCCGACAGGAGAAGGCGGTGACGTTTCTGATCGCCTGGCACTTCCCCAACCGGACGACCTGGACGCCCAAGGGCAACGACGACGACCGGATCGGCAATTACTACACGACCCAGTACGCCGACGCCTGGGACGTGGCTCAGAAGGTAGCGGGCCGACTGAGCCGGCTCGAAGCGGACACCGTTTGCTTCGTGAAGGCCTTCTGCGACAGTGACCTGCCCGAGGTCGTCAAGGAGGCGGCTCTGTTCAATCTCAGCTCCCTGCGCAGCCAGACCTGCTTCCGCACGCGGGATGGACGTTTCTACGGATTCGAGGGATGCAGCAACCGAGGGGGCTGTTGCCACGGCTCCTGCACCCATGTCTGGAACTACGAGCACGCGACGGCGTTCCTGTTCGGGTCACTGGCCCGATCCATGCGCGAGGTCGAGTTCGCCCATGCCACCGACGACACCGGCCTGATGAGCTTCCGCGTGAACCTCCCGCTGGCGCGGGCTCGGGAGTATGGCAAGGCCGCCGCAGACGGCCAGATGGGCTGCATCATGAAGCTCTATCGCGACTGGCAGCTGTCCGGCGATGAGCCTCTGCTCGAATCGCTCTGGCCCCACGCGAAAAGGGCCCTCGAATTCTGCTGGATTGAGGGTGGTTGGGACGCCGACAAGGATGGCGTAATGGACGGCTGCCAGCACAATACAATGGATGTCGAATACTACGGGCCGAACCCACAGATGGGCCTCTGGTACCTCGGAGCGCTGCGGGCGGCCGAGGAGATGGCCCGACATCAGGGCGACACGGCATTCGCGACAACGTGCCGCAGCCTGTTCGAACGCGGCAACCGATGGATTGACGAGAACCTCTTCAACGGCGAGTACTACGAACATCACATCCGCCCGCCCAAGGACCGGTCGGCGATCGCGCCGGCCCTGCTCGTGGGAATGGGCGCGGCCGATCCGACCAAGCCGGACTACCAGCTCGGCTCCGGCTGCCTGGTGGATCAGCTCGTCGGCCAGTACACCGCCCACGTCTGTGGTCTGGGCTATCTGGTGCGGCCGGACCACGTGCGTAAGACCCTGGCAAGCATCATGAAATACAACTATCGCAACGGCATGCACGACCACTTCAACTGTATGCGCAGCTTCGCGATGGGCGACGAGTCCGCCCTGCTGATGGCCAGCTATCCGAAAGACCGACCCGAGAACCCATTCCCCTACTTCAGCGAGGTGATGACCGGCTTCGAATACACCGCCGCGATCGGTATGCTCCAGGAGGGGCTCATCGACGACGGCCTGACGTGCATCGCCAACATCCGCGACCGATATGACGGCCGCAGACGCAGCCCCTTCGACGAGGCCGAATGCGGACACCACTACGCCCGCGCCATGGCCAGTTGGGCGGCGGTGCCCGCGCTGACTGGGTTCCTCTACTCCGGCGTGGACAGGACCATGACCTTTGCGAAAGGAGAGGGCAACCACTTCTGGTCCAACGGCGACGCCTGGGGCACGTGCGCAATCGAGCGAACCGGCGCGTCGGCGCAGGTCACGCTGGCAGTCCTGCACGGCAGACTCGACCTGGCCAGGTTCCACCTGAGCAGCTTCGGCGATCGCACATTCCGCGATGGGCTGCGCATCGAGGCGGGCAGGCAGGCCGAGTTCACGGTGAAAAGCTCGGCATCCACCTATTGAGCGATGTCGCGTCCTTTGATGCCGTGGATCGTCAGGTTGGCGTCGGGAAGGCCGTCGCGGGCCGGCAGGATCTGCTCGGCCTTGAGGAAGACGACGTGGCCGTCGGCGAACAGGAAGTTACGCGCCCCCTGCCAGTTCCACCAGCCCTGCTCGGTTTCGACGGGAATATGGCTGCTGGCCCACTCGCCGATGAGAATCTTGGCCGCCGGGCTTGCGACCGCATCGGCCCGCTGCGGAATCGAGGGGCGAGGGTCGCTATAGGTGTCGGCCTTGTCGTTCATCGCATCGATCTGCTGGGGACTGTGGTAGAACGTCATCGAGTAGGCGTAGCTGGTCGATTCGAACAAGGCCGGGTCCGCACGATCCTCGGGACACAGCAGCACCGAGGGATTGTTTCCATCGACGGAGGCGCCCAGATAGGGCTTGACCCACCGGCGCCATCCGCGTCCCATCCACAGCCAGTAGACCGGGTCCTCGGACACCGGATCGGTCGCACACGGATAGGTCCCGTCGTGGTCGTGCAGATACATGCCCATGCCCAGATGGATCTGTCGCAGGTTATGAGCGCAGCCGACGCGGGACGCCGCCTGCCGGGCTTTTCTCAGCGTGGGGATGAGGATCGACACCAGGACCGAGATGACGGCGACGACGACGAGCAGCTCGATCAGACTGAACGCCGGACGATGCGCGTTCGTTCGCAGTATTCGATCGTGTGTGCCATCCATAGCGGTTCACATCCTGTCCATGCGGTGGGGCGAATGATGACGCACCCCTACTCGACCGTCACGCTCTTGGCGAGATTGCGCGGTTTGTCCACGTCGTGGCCTCGCAGCACCGCGGCGTGGTACGCCAGCAGTTGCAGCGGGACCGCCGTCAGCATCGGCTGGAACAACTCCGGCGTCTGCGGGACCGTGATGAAGTGGTCGGCGACGCCTTCGAGGCACTCGTCGCCTTCGGTCGCCACGACGATGATCCTGCCGCCTCGGGCTCGCACCTCCTGGATATTGCCCATCATCTTGTCGTACTGCGCGCCGGCTGTCGCGACGAATACAGCGGGCATGCCGTCGGCAATCAGTGCGATCGGGCCATGTTTCATCTCCGCTGCGGGCAGGCCCTCGGCGTGGATGTAGCTGATCTCTTTGAGCTTCAGCGCCCCTTCGAGCGCCACCGGGTAGTTAAACCCCCTGCCGAGAAACAGCCAGTTTTCCTTGTCGATATTGGCCGCCGCGATCTCGCGGATGTGGTCGGACTGTTCGAGAATCCGCTCGATCTTCTCAGGGATCTGGGCCAGCTCGTCGATGTGACGGGCCGCGTCGTCGCTGCCCAGGTGTCGGCGCCGGCCCAGCTCGATCGCCAGCATGCTCAGCACCGCCACCTGTGCGGTGAAGGCCTTCGTGCTGGCCACACCGATCTCGGGGCCCGCGTGAAGATAGACGCCGGCGTCCGTCGCTCGAGCGATCGTCGAGCCGACGACGTTGACCACGCCCAGGACCACCGCGCCGCGTTCTTTGGCCTGCTCGACGGCCGCCAGGGTGTCGGCCGTCTCGCCCGACTGGCTGATGGCGATGACGATGGTGCCGTCCTCAATGATGGGGTTGCGATAGCGAAACTCGCTGGCGTATTCCGTCTCAACGGGAATACGGGCGAGGTGTTCGAGAAGGAACTCTCCCACCAGACCGGCGTGGAACGCCGTGCCGCACGCCGTGAAGATCACGTGACGGGCCCGCGTCAGTTCCCGCAGGTAATCCCGGATGCCGCCGAGTTTGATCTTGCCGTCGTGCGCCTCGATCCGCCCGCCCAGACACATGCGCAGTGATTCAGGTTGCTCGAAGATCTCCTTGAGCATGTGATGCTCAAACCCGCCCAACTCGATCTGTTCGAGCGAGAACTCGATCTGCTTGAGGTCCTTGGCAACCGTGACGTTGTCGATCGTCTTTGTGTGGAACCCGTCCGGACCGACGAGCACCATCTCGTTGTCGGCCATGTAGATCGCCTGCGTGGTGTGCTCGACGATGGCCGCAGCGTCCGAAGCCAGAATGTACTCGGTGTTGCCCACGCCGAGGATCAGGGGACTGCCTCGCTTGGCCCCGATCAGCGTGTCGGGGAAGTCGCCGCAGAGGATCGCCAGGCCGAACGTCCCGTGCAGCTTTCGCAGGGCCTGCTGAACCGCCCATTCGAAGGCGTTCTGCTCATCCGACAGTCCCGCATCCGCCTGGTTGGCGTAGATATAGCCGATCAGGTTGGCGATCACCTCCGTGTCCGTCTCACTGCGGAAGACGACCCCTTCGTTCTGGAGCCAGGTCCGCAGCGTGGCGTAGTTCTCGATGATTCCGTTGTGCACGACGGCGATTTTGCCCGTCGCGTCCAGGTGCGGGTGCGCGTTGGCGGTGTTGGGTCGGCCGTGCGTGGCCCACCGCGTGTGGGCGATGCCCAGCGTGTCCCAGCCATGCGGCTCGTCCAAGATATCTTCCAGTGCACTGATCCGCCCGCTGGTCTTGGTCACGTGAATCGAGCCGTCATCCAGCAAGGCAATACCCGCCGAGTCGTAGCCTCGGTATTCCAGGCGTTTGAGCCCCTCGACAAGAATCGGCTGAGCGGCCTTGCGGCCCAGGTAAGCAACAATTCCACACATCGACAGTATCCCCTAGTTCTCCGTATTCGATCCCGTACAGAATCGGCATTCCCGGGCAGAAACTCTATCGGAAAAGCACAAAAAACGTCGACAAGCATAAGCTCCAGTGGAGTCCCCGCAGACACAGACTCGCCGTTTGCAGGCCATGAATCAATTCTCCTTAAGCGACCTATCAGGACTTCTCATTTGACGCGCCCGACGGCCGGACAGTAGACTCCCCCGATGATCGTCGTGATTGACTACAATATCGGCAACGTCCGCAGCGTCTGCAACGCGTTTCGGCACATTGGCTGCGACATCCAGTTGAGCCGGGCCCCGGACACGGTGGAACGGGCCCTCGGGCTGGTTCTGCCGGGCGTGGCGGCCTTCGGGTATGCGATCGAAGCCCTGGGCTCGGCCGCCGAACTGGTCAGGCAGGCTGCCGCCGCCGGCAAGCCGGTCCTGGGCATCTGCGTCGGCTACCAGATGCTCTTCGAGGAGAGTTCCGAGTACGGCCCGCACCAGGGACTGGGTCTGGTCAAGGGCAAGGTAGTCGCCTTGCCGGCCGGACAGGTGGTCCCGCATATGGGCTGGAATCGAGTCGATCTGCCGGGCGACATGGACTTGTTTTCGGACCTCGGCGAATCCAAACACTTCTACTTCGCCCACTCGTACTATGCCCAGCCCGGCGACGAGCGGGCGAAGGTCGCCTATACCGACTACGGCTTCGCCCTGCCGGCGGCGATCCAGAAAGACAACATCTACGGCGTGCAGTTCCACCCCGAGAAGAGCGGCCGGCAAGGACTGAAGGTCCTCCAGAATTTCTACGATCTTTGCAGGAGGAGAGCCTGAAGTGCGACGTGTGAGGTTTCGAGCGATGCGTCCTTCAAACTGCACACTGCTGACTTCAAACTCTTTGCTATGCTGACCAAGCGAATCATTCCGTGCCTCGACGTCAAGGACAACCGCGTCGTCAAAGGCGTCAACTTTCTCAATCTCCGCGACGCGGGCGACCCGGTGGAACTGGGGGCCCGATACAGTGACACCGGGGCCGACGAACTGGTCTTCCTTGATATCACCGCGACGATCCGCTCGCGTAAGACCATCGTGGACATGGTCGAGCGCGTCGCGAAAAACGTCTTCATCCCCTTCACCGTCGGCGGCGGCGTGCAGAGCGTCGAGCAGATCGACGAACTGCTGCGCAGCGGCGCCGAGAAGGTCTCGGTCAACACAGCGGCGGTGCAGAACCCGAATCTGATCGCTGAAGCGGCGCGTCGGTTCGGCAATCAATGCGTGGTGCTGGCCATCGACGCAAGGCGCTCCAAGGCGCGGCCGGGCCACTGGCAGGTGTGCGTCAAGGCCGGCTCGGAGCCGACGGATCTCGATGTCGTCGAATGGGCCGCACACGGCGAAGAGTTGGGGGCCGGCGAAATCCTGCTGACCAGCATGGACGCCGACGGCACGCTGGCCGGCTACGACAACGAGCTGAACAAGGCGGTCTCCGATGCCGTCAACATCCCCGTCATCGCTTCCGGCGGCGCGGGCAACCTCGACCATCTCTACGACGCCATCACCCTCGGCGGCGCCGACGCCGTACTCATGGCCTCGATCACCCACTTCGGCGATTTCACCATCACCCAGATGAAAGAACACCTCCGCGACCGCGGCCTGCCCATGAATCTGTGAGTCTTCCCGTGTCCTATGGATGACGGCGCATCGGAAGGCCAAACGCATGCACGTCATCGTACTCTTGTCCCACGGCCACGTTGATCAAGCCGGCATCGAGATTGTAGACAACGGACCACACCGTGTGCTCCTGCCGGACAGCCTCCAGCAAATCCATCGCAGCAGGCGGAGAGAGGCAACCTTGCGACCGGACGAGTGTCTCCTGTGCCTTGCTGTATCGCCAGCAGTCGGGCCGGCGCTCCTCGGACAGCAGGAAATTCGTCGCGATCTGCCACGACCGATCGCTGCGCACGACAGAGACTCCGCCGTCGACGTATTCGACGACAACGGAATCCCCCGAGGCGTCGGCAATGTGGAAGTGAACGGGCGGTCCTGAGAACTCAACGTTGTACTGCTGGATTAGAGCCAGCGCTTCGTTCACATCCCGCGCATGATCGAGCACGAGGCGCACGATCTGGCTGTTGAGCAGCGTCGGCCTGTTGGGGTCCTTGGAGGTGTTCCGATTCGGCACCGCATTCTGCGCGATCGCCACGCCGCACTCGTTCATCCCATCGATCGTCGCGTGCGGTGCGGCCAGAAGAACGAACCGCCTGGACCATGGAATCTCCTGCATTCCCTCCAGCCCGAGGTAGTAGAGATCAACCATAGAGACCGAGGCATACCCTCCCGGCGGCTTCGTGAACAGCAGCAGCGAAGCCCGATGCGCCCAGTCGAAATTGCGGCCGAAGAGGGTCGCGCCCTCCGGGCTTGGCGCCGCGAAGCTCGTGCATGCATCCGGATTCACCGCCTCATAGAGCCTGCGATAGGGGCCCCAATCGAGACCCGCCCTGGCGAAAAGGTCGAACAGGTACGTGCCCTGATAGCGCATGACGTAGAGCGGGAAGTCATCCACCTTCTCCAATGATGTCAGCGTGCACACAGGATTGTAGAGCACCACCGACACAGCCAACAGCATGATACTCATCATGATCGCCAACCCCAGGAATATCCGTTTCTTGCGACCTGCCGGGGAGGGATGCAACAGCGCGGTTTCAGGCCGCGTTCTGCCGCCGCTCGGCATCAGCAACTCTCCACCGCTAAAAGGCAACACGATGCGATAGTCAAGCACTCGAATGAAGCAATGTTACCATACTGAATCGGGCCTGTCTCCCAGAGATACACACGGGCCCCTCATCCGACCTGCGGCAGAGAGAACAGGACGGTGAGAAACGAAGCTGCGGCGTCAGTTGCGCTGGAGCGTTGGCGCATCGGCCAGCAGGGCGTGGACGGCGTTCACGATG
>JAAYBA010000271.1 GCA_012719085.1 Planctomycetota bacterium | reverse complement strand
ATGCTGTTGGTCAGGTAGGTGCCGGACAGGACGAGGGCGGCGCCGAGGGCCAGAGAGACGGTCAGCGGCTCGTGCAGGAACAGCCAGGCCAGCAGGACCGCGAACACGGGGACGAAGTTGATGCACAGGCTGGCCCGCGTCGGGCCGATCTCGCGAACGCCTTCATAGAACCAGACGAAGCCAAGAACGGTGGCGAAGACCGTCATGTAGACGATCGCCAGCCAGTCGAGGGCGGTCGCCTGAGAGAGATCGCGCCCGAGCCCATCGAAACATGCCGCGATGCCCAGGGCGACGGACCCGGCCACGATGGAGTAACCAACTGCCACGAGGGGCGAAAGGTCGCGCATGACGGTCTTGCCGACCAGGGAGTAGGCCGCCCAGCTCAAAACGCAGCCGAGGATCAGCGCTTCGCCCCGGCCGGCGCCGCCGGCCAGGACCTCTCGCAGATCGCCTCGCGAGACGACCACGGCCGCTCCCAGGATCGACAGCAGCACGCCGGACAATCGAACCCAGCCGATCCGTTCTCCAAAGAATACCGCCGAGCCGACGGCGATGAAGGCCGGACTCGTCGCGATGATCACCGAGGCACGGCCGGCCTCGATGAGACTGAGGCCTTTGAAGAACATGGCGTTGTAGGCGAAGACGCCCGTGGCACCGAGCAGCAGGACGGCCAGCGTTTGCTTTCGGTTCAGTCGGGGCAGCGTGCCATAGTGATGTCGAACCATCGCAAGGAGCAGCACAGCGGCCAGGGCAAACCGCAGAAACGCGATGGCAAAGGGGCCAAGATGATCGGAGACGTGCTTGCCGGCGATGAACGCGCCGGCCCAGAACATCGCCGTCACCCACAGTTTGAGGTAGGTCTTCATGCCGGGCCACGGTCCGGATTCAACAGCGCCGCAAAGTCGTCGGCGTTCAGCTCCGCCAGGCTGTCGACGACGCGGTCGGCCTGGAACAACTCCCGGCGGCTTCGCGTCGTCGTTACAGCGACCGCCCGCATCCCGGCCGCCTTGGCCGCCTGGACCCCATGCACCGCATCTTCGACGACGACGCATCGCTCGGGGGCCAGAGAAAGCGTCGCGGCCGCCTTCAGGAACGTCTCCGGGGCCGGCTTGCCCTCGACCACCTGCTCTTTGGTCACCGCGGCCTCGAAGTAGTCGCCCAGACCCAGCGGTCCCCAGAAGACGTCGAGGTTCGCCCTCGGCGCCGACGAGCCGATCGCCAGGCGAAAGCCCCTGGCCTTGAGATCGCCCAGCAGAGCGAGCACGCCTTCCGCGGCCTTGGGCCGGCTGTGGACGAGTTCGCGGTATCGGTGTTCCTTCCAGTCGGAGAGACGCTCCAGCTCGGCGGGCGAAATATCCGGCCGCAGCATCGGCAGGATGGTGTCGTTCTGCATGCCGAAGGTCCGGCGAAAGAACTCGTCGGACATCTCCAGTCCTTCGGCCGCCGCCAGGTCGAACCACGCCTGCCGATGGGCCCAGCCGCTGTCGACCAGCACCCCGTCCATATCGAAGATCACACCCCATTGTCCATTCGAAGAGACCATACAGAGAATCCCCAATCTGCCCATCGTAGAAACACCGCCCGAAAGGTGGTCCATCCTATCGATCCACGTCCCGGGGTCAAGCGGATTTGCCCACGATTGCCCCGTCCGTGGCCTCGTGCTACACTGACGCTGTCAGCGGTCCGATGATTTGAGGAGAATGACATGCGAAACACAAGCCCCCGCGTCATCCGATGCGGAGCGATGTTGGTTGTGTTGGCCTTGAATGTGGTGGCTCTGGGGCAGGTTGCGACCTGGTCGTCGCCGCTGCATTACATCAACACGAGCTTCGAGAACGCCTCGCCCCTGCACTGGGAGATCGGTCCGGACCGTGCCGTACACGTCTACCTTGTCTACGATCACGAACGGTCCTCGCCCAATCGGGCCAACGGCCACTGGTTCTTCGAGATTCAGGCGGTCCCCGGGGCCGAGTTGACGTTCGTACTGCACAACTTCGACAACGTCTGGAACGGCCGAAGAGGTTCGCCTTTGGACAATCGAACGATCGGCTTTGTTTCCGAGGACGCCAGGACGTGGCGCGTCATCCGAGCAGAGACCACGAAGGACAACTGCCTGCGATTCGGCGTGACGGTCCGCACCGGCTCGTTGTATGTCGCCCGCCTCGAACCGTATCGCCTGTCCGACCTCGAAGCGCTCAAGGAGAGAATCGCGACGAATCCGAACGTGGAGATCACGGCCATCGGCAGGACGGTCGAAGGGCGGCCGTTGGAGATCATCCGCATCGGACGGGTCGAGGCGTCGCATCGTGTCCTGCTGCGGGCGCGGGCCCATCCGTGGGAGCCGGGCGGCAGTTGGGTCGTCCAGGGCCTGATCGAACGCCTGCTCCGGGACGACGCCGAGGCAAGACGCTGCCTGCGCCGCTACTGCGTCTATGTGATGCCGATGGCCAACAAGGACGGGGTCGCGCACGGCTGGACTCGATTCAACCGGCTCGGCGCCGATCTGAATCGCAAGTGGGATCGGCCGCCGGACCCGAAGACCAATCCGGAGAACCACGCTCTGGAAACTTGGTTGGCATCGATGGGTAAGCGGGGGCAGGCGCCTCAGTTGATGATCGACCTGCACAACGACAACTCCGGCAAACTGCACGTCAGCCGTCCCGACATCGACCTGGAGGATTATCTGGCGAAGATGAGGCGGCTCGAAGCCATGCTGCGAGAGCACACCTGGTTTACCGAGGGTAGCACGACGGCGAGCTTTCGGAACCCCGGAAGCATCGGCGAGGGCCTGTTGGAACGATTTGGGATCGATGCCTGCGTATTGGAGTTGAACGCCAACTGGATTGCCGGCCTTGACGATTACCCCTCAGGCCAAAACTGGGAGCTGCTCGGGGCCCAACTCTGCGAGGCGCTGTATCACTACTTCGACGACAACGACCTTTAGGCGGCTACGCGCCGATCAGGGCTCATAGCCCAGTTTGCTCCAAACGCCTCGCTGCACGCGGTGCAGGTCCTCGTTGCCGGGCTGAAGCGCCTCGCCGCCGTTGCGGCCGGTGTTCTGCCAATAATCGTAGTCCGCCTTGGCGACGTCCAGGGTGCGCGGGTCTTTCCATTTCCAGTACTCGCTGTGTCCGTCGGCGAAGCCGAAGTTGGTCCCGTCCCCGTGGCGCGCGGTCACCTGATCCCACCAGCGTTCCTGATCGTACCAGAGCGTCCAGCTATTGGGACTGAGCCGGCCCTCGTCGAGGAAGACGATCCTCTGATCCGCCCGTTTGATCTGCGCCCGTCGGTAAACCATCAGCTTCGATGTGCCGGGAATGTCGGGATGGCCGTTCATGGCGTCGGTAATGGCGTACGTGACGACCTCGCCGCGAACGCCGGTGGGGCACTTGTAGAGTTTGACCTCGGGGCAATAGCGAAACAGTCGCCCTTCTCGAATTCCCTCGATGCGGGTT
>JAAYBA010000270.1 GCA_012719085.1 Planctomycetota bacterium | reverse complement strand
TGTGGCAGCGGGCCGGCGGCACGACGGCCCTGCTGAGCGGACGGTATTCCGAGGCGACGCAGCGGCGGGCCGATCAGTTGGAGATCGCCCATGTCATCCAGGATTGCCATTTCAAGCTGCCGGCGCTCCAGAAGCTGATCGAGGCGCTGCATTTGAAGCCGGAACGCGTCGCCTACGTCGGTGACGATCTGCCCGACCTGCCGGCGATCCGCTTTGTCGGACTGGGCGTTGCGCCGGCCAACGCCGTGGATGAGGTCAAGCAGGAAGCCGACTACGTGACGACACGCCGGGGCGGGCAGGGGGCCGTGCGCGAGGCGATCGAGTACATTCTCAAGAACTCGGGCCGATGGCAGGCCCTGATGGAACGATATCTCGCGTAGTTGCGAGTGGATTGGGCGGATAGCGTGAATCTACGTAAATTCACTATTGGGTTCGTTGTCCTCGGCGTCATGGTCCTGGCGTATCTGGCCTATATGCAGATGGGTGGCGGACCGGTCATGGACATCGATGCGCGGGACGGACTCGTGGATTCGGCCAGAGAAAGCCGCCTGTCGCCGTCGAGCGGCGATATGGGTGAGATCGGCGGGGTGGGAATCGGCGGTATGCGCCAGACGCACCTGTTCCACACGGACCACACCGGTCGCATCGATCGGGAGTTCGGATTTGAGGAGTTGCTGTATACCGAGGGCAACCAATGGGTCATCACGAATCCATATATGAGGCTGTTTCTCGGTGAGGTCAACTGCCGCGTCACGGCAGATCGCGGAGAACTCGAACTGGACACCGCCTTCGATCGGCCCTCGCCGGACGATGCGACCTTCTCGGGCAACGTGGTCATTCACGTTTTCCCGGCCGATCCGAACGACCCGAAAGACCTGTTCATCTATCTCGATGATGTAGCGTTCATCGCCGAGCATTCGCTGTTCTCGACAACCGGAGCCGTCAAGTTCGTCTCCCGCAGCGCCCAGCTCAGCGGACGCGGCATGGAGTTGCTTTACGATGAATCGCGCAGCCGGCTGGAGCTGTTCCGCATCAAGGACCTCGAGAGTCTGCGGCTGCGAAGCGACGAATTCGCCTCTCTTTCAAACGTCGCCGCGGGCCGAGAGGACTCCTCGGAGGCTGTTGGTGATCCCGCCGCACCCGGCAAGGTCGTGCCGGCGGCCTCCGATGCCGATCCAGATCATTACGAGTGCGTCTTTCACCGGAACGTGACGATCACCACACCCGAGCAGAAGGTCATCGCCAAGGACCGTCTGGTGATCGGCAACATCCTCTGGTCGGGGTCTGGGGGGGACGAGCCGAAGACCGACTCCACCGATGACCCGGTTCCGGCCGCCCCGGTGGCCGAGCCCAATGAGCTGCCATATCCTGGACCCAGAGCGATGGACACCCGCCCCTCGCCGGCGACGGCCCTCGAGACGATTCCCGACTCGTTCTTCGATATCGTCGTCACCTGCGACGGCGGACTCGTGATTGCACCGAAGGGGTCTCGCAGCCTGGAGCCCGATTTGGGGGCGCTGGGTCTCGACACGGTCGCACCGGTGGCCGACGCAAACCAGCCGGTGGTTGTGGACCCGAACCTCCAGAGGCTTGTTGCCCATCGGATCAACTTCGACGTTTCAACGACGGACCTGACGCTGGCCGGCCCGGTCAGTATGGCGTTTGCGCTCGATCCGAATGACGTGACCGGTCGCGATCCGGACGCCGAGCTGATGCCCGTGACGATCAGTGCCCAGGACGCGGTTCGGTTCATCGCATCTTCAAGACGCATCCAGCTTGACGGCAATTGCGTTGTGACGCTTCACAAGAGCGAGTCGGACCTCGACTACGAGTACATACTCACGGCGCCGATGCTGGCCGTCGATCTGTTCGAAGACCCCAACTCCAGGTCGGGCAGGAGAAAGATCGGTCTGTCGCGGTTCGAGGCCTCCGGCGGCCCCGTGGCGGTGCGCGCTTTGCGACGCCAGGCGGATGAACTGATCGGCTGGGTCGAGCTCCACTCGCTTCGCCTCGATTTCGAGAACGACGCCCAGACCTTCGCCGTCACCGGCCCGGGCGAGATCCGCCTGCACAACGGCCAGGAACCCGAGGCGCCGATCGACCCGAACGAATTCAGCCTTCGCCAGCCGTGCTTCGCCTTCCTGACCGGGTTCGACTCGCTGACCTATTCGGCGTTGACCAACACGATCATCGCCGACGCAACGGACGGCCAGATTCTGCTCGACTACTTCCCGCAGATCGACGGCAGCTACGACAAGCGGCACGTCCAGGCCGACGCCGGACGCATCGAGATCGTCCTGACCCAGACCGAAGGCGGACACACCGACCTGCTCTCGCTGACCGCCTTGCAGGGTGTTGCCTACGAGGACCCCCTCAACCGCTTCAACGGCGCGGTCTTGTTCTACGATCACCCGCAGACCCTCGTCACCGTCAACGGCGACAGCCGGCAGCCGTGCTCGTTCAACGGCGCCCCCGTCGAGCGCATCCGCATGAACCTCACCACCGGCGCCACCAAAGCCGAAGGCCTCGGCCCCGCCACCATCCAGCTTCGCCCCTGACCGCCGCCCGGCCTCGACATTTCGCTCAAGTCCTCGGCTGGCTCGTCAGCCACATCATGCAGCAGGAGAAGAAGTACGCCCAATTCCTCGCCGCCCCCGTCCGCTGAGATC
>JAAYBA010000269.1 GCA_012719085.1 Planctomycetota bacterium | reverse complement strand
GGTTTGCTAACCCGCAAGGGAGGCGACTGCCGACGGTAAGCCCGACGACTGGCACTAAGTCGTAACAAGGTAGCCGTAGGGGAACCTGCGGCTGGATCACCTCCTTTCTAGGGATATCTAGAACGTTGTCCGCCCTTTTTTTGGCGGATGGCGCAAGTCAGGTACTTTCGCTGTTCGGCTTAACTGTTTCTTGATACAAGAAGCCCCGGTCCTCGGACCGGGGCTTTTGTTATGCGCTGCGCGAGGGTATACTGCAAGCCGAGACAGGAAGGGACCTCAAGGACGCAAAGGACCTGAAGGACAGGCTATGCCTTTCCGTCCTTTCGGTCCCTTAGGTCGTTTTTCGTCCTTTCTGTCCTTCGGAGGAGCGATCCATGGCCAACGGCTTCATCCCACCCCACGGCGGCTACGCCCATCTCGTATCTCGTCGCTCGTCGATCGTATCTCGTGGTTCGCGTTGCCGTTCAGAGGCCTTTGGCCCAGTGTGAAGCCTGCAGCCTTCGGGTTCTGGATTTCAACCCGTCGCGGCTTCCCAATCATCAATCCTCAATCGTAAATCATCAATCCTCAGGCCGCCGCCCGCTTGGCTACCCGCGCCCGGCAGCGCCGGAAGTCCCCCGGCGCCCGCAACAGCCCTTAGGTCCTCTCGCTCCCTTTCGACCCGGTCGGCGCTTCCTTTCGGTCGCGCCGGGGCGTACAATGCCCCCGGGAAGATCCGAAAGGCAGAATGACAGTGAACCAGAAGACCATGAAGTTCCCACGACCGGCCGATCCGACGATCGAAGAGGTGTTACGCACGTTTCTCGACGTCTCGGCGCAGCGGCTCAAGCCGGCGACGTTTCGCAAGTACAAGAGTGTGATTGAGCTGTTCACGATCAGCATGAACGACTACGGCTCGGGCAAGCTGAGCAAGGCCGAGACCGTGATGTTCGAAGCGTTGTACAACGCCCGAGGTGCGGCGCATCGGGAGTACTGCCAGGTCTTCGGGCCGGAAAAGATCATGGGCAACGTGAGCGAATTCCTCGGCTATTTCATGCCGCGCAAGGTCATGGGCGGCAAGGAGCTGATGCGGGCGGCCGGCACGGTGACCAAGAAGCTGGCCCAGTGGCTGCACGAGCAGGGCCTTGTCGATACGGAGTCGGCCGAGGCGGCGATGCAGACGGGGGCCAGCGCCGCCAAGGCGCTTCCGGCCGCCGTGCGGCTGGCCGAAGCTCTCTATGACTATTGCCGGCACCACCCGGTGGACGATTGGTCCGATGAGATCGACGACCATTTCACGGTCGAGAAAGTCCAGCCGGACAGGCTGCATCTGGCGCCGCTGCTCGGTGATACGCCCGAAGACCAGACGATTGTGGTGAACCTGCCCCAGGCGATCACCGCCCTCTGCCAGGTCGGCTGGGAGATCAGCCTGTCGCTCGGCAGGACAAAGAACGGCTGGCGCATCCTCGAATCCGGCACCGTTTACGCCCTCTGACGCCGCTGCCTCGTCACCCTTCGCACTCTTTGCCCCTTCGCACCGCGCTACGCCCATCCGCGTCTGCGGCACGACCCTGTTGCCGCAGGCCCGGCCAGAAGGACCTGATTCCATGGCGGAAAACGGGGACCCGCCGCTTGATCCACACACCAGGATGTGTTATACTGTGTGTAGAAAGGAGTTCCCTATGGCCACGAATCTGGCGTTGGACGACAAGCTCATCGAGCAGGCCCGGGCCGCGGGCGGGCACAGGACGAAGAAGGAGGCCGTCACGTCCGCCTTGCAGGAATACATCGCCCGCAGGAAGCAGCGTGGAGTCCTGAAGCTCGCGGGCAAGATCGAGTTTGACCCATCCTATCGGTACAAAGAGGCTCGCAGGCGATGAAGGTCCTGGTCGACACCTGCGTCTGGTCGAAGGTCCTCCGGCGCAAATCGCCCGACGAGAATCTCACGCGCGTGCTGGAAGACCTGATCGCAGACGGCCGGGTCGTGCTGATCGGCCCCATCCGCCAGGAGCTGCTCTCCGGCGTTTCCGACCCCGCCCAGTTCCGCACACTGCGGAAGGCCCTGTCCGCTTTTGAAGACATCGCCCTGAGCACGGAGCATTTCGTCCGGGCCGCCGAGTTCAGCAATCGCTGCCGCAGGAAAGGCCTCCAGGGCTCCACCACCGATTTCCTGATCTGCGCCGTCGCCGC
>JAAYBA010000268.1 GCA_012719085.1 Planctomycetota bacterium | reverse complement strand
GTGGTGGCAGGGCGCAGGGGCACGTGGGCCGTCTGGTTGCGGGCGGTGCGCGTATTCTCGTTTCCGGCGTCGATCGTGCCGGTCGTCGTCGGGGCGGCGATGGCGGCGCATTCGGACGGCCCGGTGGCGTGGTGGCTGCTTCCGTTTGTGGCGGTCGCGTCGGTGCTGATGCACGCCGGGACGAACCTCGTCAACGACTTCTTCGACTACCTCAAGGGTGTGGACACCGACTACTCTTACGGCGGCAGCCGGGTCCTCGTCGAAGGGTTGCTGTCGCCCCGGCAGGCCTTTGTTGGCGCCTTGGCGATGTTCGCCGGCTCGTGCGCCATCGGGCTGCTGTTCATCGCCGTACGCAGCTGGCCCATCTTCGCGCTGGGCGTCGTCGGCCTGCTCGCCGGGTTCTTTTACACGGCCAGGCCCGTCGGGTACAAGTACTTCGCGCTGGGCGACGCCCTCGTGTTCATCCTGATGGGCCCGCTGATGGTCATCGGCTCGCACTTCGTCCTGACCGGCTCGTACGATCACTCGGTCCTGATCGCCAGTCTGCCCGTCGGCTGTCTCGTCGCCGCTATCCTCGCCGCCAACAACATGCGTGACATCCAGCATGATCGCAACGCCCGGGTGCGCACCGTCGCCAGCCTGCTGGGCCACGACCGCGCGCGACTCGAGTATTACGCTTTGGTTGGCGGGGCCTACGTCTCCGTGCTGGGGATGATCGCCGGCGGGCTGGTCGGGGCGTGGGGTCTGCTGGTCCTCGTCACCGTGCCGCTGGCGGTCCGCAACGTTCGGCGGGTGGCCCGCAGTCAGCCGCTACAGCCGCAGACCATCGCGACGCTCGACGTGCAGACGGCGCAGTTGCACCTGGCGTTCGGGCTGCTGTTTGCCCTGACGATATTGCTCGGGGCGGTGCTGTGATGAGGACGGTCTGGACACTCAGTGCGGTTGCCGCCGGCCTGTGGTTCGTGATGTTCTCGCCCTGGACGCGGGACGTGGTGCCGTTCTGGCCTGCGATGGCGTTCTCTTCCGGCGTGCTGGCGCTGGCGGGCCTGTGGCTCAGCCGCGACGCGTTGGGCGAGGTCTTTGCCTTTCGCTGCTGGCACGTCCCCGTCGGCGCGGTCTCGGCGCTGGTTCTGTACGCAATGTTCTTCGTAGGTCACAAGATCGCCGCCGCGATTCTGCCCTTCGCTTCGGACCAGGTCGCTCTGGTCTATCGCACGCGGAGTCAGGCGGAGCTGTGGCTGATCGCGGTGCTGCTGTTCGCGTGGGTCGGCCCGGCCGAGGAGATCTTCTGGCGCGGCTACGTCCAGCGCCGCTGCGGCCGGCGTTTCGGCCCGCTCGCCGGGCTCGTCGTCACCGCCGCGATCTACACGCTCGTGCACATCTGGTCGTTCAACCTCATGCTGCTGGCGGCGGCGGCCCTGTGCGGCCTGTTCTGGGGCGCGATGTTCGCCCTGTCCCGCTCCGTCTGGCCCGCCCTCATCAGCCATGCCCTCTGGGACGTCCTGATCTTCGTCCTCCTGCCGGTCGCCTGACTGCCGCCCTGCCGCCTCTATCGAGTGAATTGCCTTGCCTCGTTTGCCCATCGCGACCACAATGGTTCGCAATGGATATTTGTGTACCAACCGTAGTTTCTGCGGCCTCTGAGCCGATTCGTGGGGTATGGATGAGCGATAGAGCAGGGATTGTCTATTCGACGGCGCAGGGACGGATGTGTCCGGCGTGCGGCGAGCCGGTGGCGGGGTGCGTCTGTCGCCAGCGGCAGGCGGCGGCGATCCCGGCTGGCGACGGAATCGTGCGGGTCAGCCGCGAGACGAAGGGCCGCAAGGGCAAGGGCGTGACGCTGATCGTCGGCGTGCCCGTCGATGAGAACAGGCTGCGCAGTCTGGCCAAGGACCTCAAACGCAAATGCGGCGCCGGCGGGACCGTTAAGGACCGCGTCATCGAGATCCAGGGCGACCACCGCGACCTGCTCGTCGATGAACTGACCAGGCAGGGCTACACGGTCAAGCGGGTGGGTGGATGAACAGAGTGTGCCCGCTGATCGGTGTCATGCTGTTGGCGGCTTGCGGCGGTGTGCGAGCGGCGTCGTGGCGGGCAGGCTCGGCGCTGTTGTCGCCGGGGCTGGCGAAGTCGTTCGACGAGACGGCGGTGAAGGACCCGTCCGTGGTGTTCTTCGAAGGTCGTTGGCACCTGTTCTATACCGCGCGGGGCCGGGGAGAATACACGACGGGCTATACTTCGGCGTCCACGCTGGACGAACTGAATGCGGCGCCGCGCCATGAGCTGACGCAGATTCGCGGGCGAACCGAGCGGTATGCATGTGCACCGCAGGTGTTCTTCTTCGAGCCGCAAGGACTTTGGTATCTGGTCTATCAGACCCGCGATGCGAACTACCAGCCGGTGTATTCGACGACGAAGACCATCGATCGGCCGCTGTCGTGGAGCGAGCCTCGCGTTCTCGTGGAGAAGGACGAGGACGCCAAGTGGATCGACTTCTGGGTGATCTGTGACGAGACGATGGCGTATTTGTTCTATACGCGCAACCATCACGACGTGGTCGTGCAGACGACGTCGCTCGACGTTTTTCCGCAGGGCTGGGGCAAAGGGCGTGTCGTCTTTCGTGGCGTGCATGAGGCGGTCCACGTTTACAGGGTCCACGGCCGCGACGAGTATCACATGATCTACGAGCTGAACGAGCAGGGCGTGCGGTCCTTCGGCCTGGCGAGGGCGAGGCATCTGGCGGGACCCTGGGAGAAGGTCACGGACACCTACGCGACCGGCGGGCAACTGGTCTTCGAACGAGATGCGGCACGCTGGACTGACATGGTCTCGCATGGCGAGATGATCCGCCGCGGATACGATCAGAGGATCGCGTATGACGACACCGCTTCGGCGATGTTGATCCAGGGACGCCTCGATGACGCCGGCGATACACCGTATCCGAGTCTGCCTTGGCGTCTCGGGCTCATCAAGCGATCCAGGCAATGAAGAGAGGGACCCAGTGGGAATACTGAGTGATATTTCGTTTGAGTTGGATGTTGTATCGATATCGAAGACGGTTCACGTCGAGCCGGATTCGCCCGATGGCCGGACGCTGGCCGAGTTGATCGAACAAGCCCGGCGAATGGCCCGGCCGAAGGCGATGTACGCCGAGGCGTTCATCGACGCCAAGGGCGCCGAGACCGTGACGGTCGATGGGATCACGTTTACCAGCCGGATGCTCCGGGCGAACCTCGAACCCGTCGAGCGGGTATTCCCCTTCATCGCTACCTGCGGGCATGAGATGGACACGGCCGACCTGCCGGCGGGCGATTTCCTCGTCGAGTTCTGGTGGGACGCGATCAAGGCCGTCCTGCTCGCCTGTGCGATCCGGCACGTCAACGAGCACCTGAAACAGCGATTTGCACTGGGCAAGACCGCCTCGATGAGTCCCGGCTCGGGCGACGTCGACGTCTGGCCCATCGAGCAGCAGCGCGAGCTGTTCGCGCTGCTCGGCGACGTGAAAGGGCAGATCGGCGTCGAGTTGACCGAATCGTTCCTGATGAAGCCCAACAAGACGGTCTCGGGCATCTGCTTCGCGACGGAGGTGGACTTCCGCACCTGCCAAGTCTGCCGCAGACAAGGGTGTCCCGGACGCAGCGCCGCCTTCGAACCGGCCCTCTGGGACCTGCATCAGCACGGCGGCGCCGACGGACAGATATCGTGACATGCCATCCCACGTGAGAGTGAAACGATGAAGACACTGCGAGAACTCTATCGCGTCGGACGGGGGCCGTCCAGCAGCCACACGATGGCGCCGAGTCGGGCGGCCGCCTGCTTCGGGCAAGAGCATCCCGAGGCGGCGACCTTTCGCGTCACCCTCTACGGCTCACTGGCCGCATCCGGCCGCGGCCACCTCACGGACAGGGCGATGGCCGAGTCGCTGGCCCCGCGACCGGTCGAGTTCCTCTGGCGGCCGGACGCCCAACTGCCGAGCCACCCAAACGGCTTTCGCCTCGAGGCCCTGGACGCCGGCGGCGTCGTCGTCGCGACGAGAGAAGACTACAGCGTCGGCGGCGGGGCGCTGCTCAGCGATGCCGGTGTGGCGGACGTCTATCCGCTGGTCTCGCTCTCGGCCGTCCTCGCCCGATGTCGCGGGAACGGACAGATGCTCTGGGAGTACGTCGCCCAGTGCGAAGGGCCCGATATATGGGCGTTCCTTGAGGAGATCTGGGCCCGGATGACGGAGTGCATCGAGACGGGTCTGCACACGGCCGGCGTGATTCCCGGGGGACTGGGGCTCTGCCGCAAGGCCCGTGCCTTTCGCCGCAAGAGCGCGGTCCTCAAGTCGGACTTTCGCAACGAGGCGCTCCTGGCGGCCTATGCCTATGCGGTGGCCGAGCAGAACGCCTGCGCCGAATGGGTCGTGACGGCGCCGACGTGCGGATCGAGCGGGGTGCTGCCGGCGGTGCTGTATCTGCTCAAAGACGAGGTCGGTTGTAATCTGCAGGAGTTGCTGCATGCGCTGGCGACGGCCGGTTTGATGGGCAACCTCGTCAAGGCCAACGGCTCGATCTCCGGGGCGGCGGTCGGCTGCCAGGGGGAGATCGGGACGGCCTGTGCGATGGCCGCGGCGGCGGCCGCCCAGTTGCTCGGCGGCTCGCCTCAGCAGGTGGAATATGCCGCCGAGATGGGACTGGAGCATCACCTCGGCCTGACCTGCGATCCGGTCAAGGGACTGGTGCAGATTCCCTGCATCGAGCGCAACGCCCACGCGGCCGCCCGCGCCCTGAGCTGCGCCCGGTTCGCGCTGCTCAGCGACGGCCTGCACCACATCTCGTTCGACGACGTCGTGACCGTTCTGCTCGAAACCGGCCAGGCCCTGCCGACGCTCTACCGCGAAACCGCCACCGGCGGCCTCGCACGCATCTACGAAAAACGCCTCTCCGAATCGGCGTGAGAGCGGCACAACGGAGTTGGTCGTTGTGGACTCATGGGGGCGAATCATGATTCGCTCCCGCCGGCAGCTACGATACGATCTCTCGGTGGACCTGCCGGATGGCGTCGATGATATGGTCGTCGATTCGCTGGGTGTATTTCGGTCCGATGCGGACCTGGACGAAACGGTCGAACACCTCCAGCGTCTGGCGGCAGCAATCGGGGCCGTACTGGATCGCCTTGCCCTCGGGGCTGTTGAACGACGGCCAGTTGGGATGCCGGGCGCGCTTGTTGATGACGGACTCGGCGACCGGCAGCAGCACGGAACCCGAAAGCGTCGAGGTCGGGACATGATGCTGTCGCAACTGCTCGATGCAGCGGTCGCGGGCTTCTTTATTCGGCATCTCGAAGAAGACGCTGTAGCCGATGTCGCCTTCCGGGTCGGGGCGGTGACGCAGACGGATGCCGTCGATTCCTTTGATGCCGTCATAGACCGCTTCTGCGTGGCTCCGCAACGCGGCGACCATGGTGTCGAGCTTGGGTAGTTGGGCGCCGAGCACCGCTCCGGTCATCTCGTTCATGCGGAAGTTCTCGCCGGCAAAGGTGGGCACTCGGCTGGCTCCCGTGCGCTGGGCAAAGAGCCCGTTCAGGCCGCCCATGTCGTGGAAGCGCGCCGCCCGCTCGTAGAGGACCGGATCGCTCGTGACGACGGCACCGCCTTCGCCCGAGGTCATTGTCTTGTTGATCTGGAAGCTGTAGATGCCGACCTTGCCGATCGAGCCGAGCTTGCGTCCGCGATAGGAGCCGCCGACGCACTGGGCGCAGTCCTCCAGGACCGCGACGCCATGTTTGCGGGCGATGTCCATGATCGGCTCCATGTCGGCCGGCCCACCGAGCAGATGGACCGCGATGACCGCCTTCGTTCGCGGCGTGATCTTCCGCTGGAAGTCCTTCGGATCGATGTTCAGCGTGCGGTCGATATCCGCGAAGACGGGCAGGGCCCCCGCGTGGACGACGCAGGTGTAGTCGGACCACCACGTGTACGCCGGAACGATCACCTCGTCGCCCGGCCCGATGTCCAGGCCGGCCACGGCGCAGTCCAGGGCGGCGGTGCCGCTCGTCACACCCAATGCGAACTGCGTGCCCATGTGCTTGGCGAATCCCTCCTCGAACCGCAGCACCTTCGTCGGCGTCCCCGGTCCCCAGTAGCGAAAGGGCGAGCCGGTATCGACCACGTCCATCAGGGCTTGTCTCTCGTGCTCGTCAAAGAACTGCGGCCCGATGTAGCCCGGATCGATCCGGTCGATAGTCGGGGAGGCCGATGTGCCCTGGCTCCACAGCGACCCGGTGGGCAGCCCGACCCCCAGAGCCGATGCGGCCAAGCAACTGGAACGGAGGAACCGCCGCCGGGTCAGCGTCCCGTCCTGTGTCTCGTGTCTCTCTTGTCGCGTCGCCATCTTCGTACCTCCCAAACCCAGGACCTTCGCGTCCACCTACCCCGCGTATTCTACGCGCATGCCACTTCCACAGCAAGTCCCCAGCGGACAATCATTGTGCCCACAACAGCATACATAGGATCAGAGTAGCCCGCCAGGGCGAGGCATGCCTCGCCCCTACCGAGAGAGGTCTGTGTGGACGCCGCGGGGCGCCGTCCCGACGTACATGGCCAATGGGCATTGGCGTCAGCCGTAGGGGCGAATCATGATTCGCCCTTGCCACCAGCAGTCCCCGGCCTCCAGGAATTCGTCCATCTGGCCCCGACCGTCCTGATCGACCCTCAGCCATGCCACGGCCACAACGGCGGATCGCGTTTACGAACGGCTTGTTCGCGGCGCAACGGGGAGTTACAATAGGATCTGTCGAAGCAGGCCGGACGCCTGCCCGCCGGCGAGAAAATCATGTGGGAGAACCGAGACGTGAAGATGCCGCAGAACCGTTATTTGGGATGCCTGATCGTTGCCGGCCTCGTTCTGTTCTTTGTTCTGTATCTTGCCGTGCCGTTGATGATCTGGAGGGCTACGGGGACGCCCTCCGGCCGGGTGGTAGGTCGCCTGATCACGGGGCCATTCGCACTGCTGTTCTGGCTGTGGGCGTGCTGCCTGTGGTGGCGCTGGTTGGACCGACGGGCCAGGCGAATGAATATGAGTAGGGGTGTGCTTGGCGCCCTGATGCTCCTGCCCGTCATCTTGATCGGCGGGCGGGCCATCTACTGCGCCCAGCCTTCCGTCCGGGCGGCGAGCATCCTGGCCGACGCCGAACTGGCGGCGCTGCCGCCATCGGCCCGCGAGATCAAGGTCTACACGTGGTCGACGCCGTTCTCGGGAGAATGGCGGCTCAGATTTCGAGCCGAGCGCGCGGACATCGAGCGGTTCCTGGAAGCATCTCCGATCCTCAGGCAGGCAGAATGTCGGCAGTACTCAAGAGAGAGAATGCGACTGATCGACCCTGAGCCTTACAGAAATCGTTCCGGCGACGATCCGAATGGGCCGGACTACTTCCGACCGGATTTCAATATGCCTGCGTGGTACATCCAGGAGATCAAGACGCCGGGCAAGCGATACGAGACCAAGCCTCCCGGATTCAGTGATCCAGGGGAAGTGATTGTGCACACCGAAGAAAACCAGGTGCTTGTGGGGTTATCGCACGGATGACCGAGAGAGAACAGAATCGTGCGGGGAAGACTGTCTTCACTGTGGGCGGCGAGATGTCCGGAATCATATGCGAGAGGACAAACGATGATCTATGACAATGCATTGAGACCTGCGACGCTGTTGGGTCTCGTTCTGCTCGTACTGGCGTTGACAGCGGCTGTCACCTGGCTTGGAGCACTCCTTGACCCGGATACGCCGTCGTTCGAAGCGCCGGGTCTGATCGTCCTGGGATTGGCTCTGGGGTGTGCGGTTCTCTCGTTGCTGGTCGTTCTCCACATCCGCTGGGTTCGCGTCACAATGTCCGCGCTCCTGCACCTGTCGATTGTCGCGCTGGCCCTCGCGCTCTATGGCGTCGCATCGGAAGAGGAGGCGCTCGGATTGAAAGTGTTCGGCGTAGCCTTGTTTGTCGGCGGGGCCGGCCTGTGCGCCGTCGGCATCTTGGTCTTGCACAGCAGGGTGATGAAAGCCGACTTCGCGGGAGAGGGGTTATCTCCGGCCGAAGCCGCGCAACGACGGCCCCACACCCGACGGGGGGTGATCGCCATTCTCGCCGTTCTGCTACTGGCCCTGGCCTACGGCGCCTGGCGCGTTGTCCCGCTGCTGATGGCAAAGCCAACGATCATTGTGGACTATCTGGCCGAGGCCAACCGTCTCAGCAAGCCG
>JAAYBA010000267.1 GCA_012719085.1 Planctomycetota bacterium | reverse complement strand
TGCGGAAGGGCATGTGCCAGAAGCAGTTGTACGAATCGGCGTCCTCGACGACCACCGGCAGGCTGATCACTTCGCTGCGTAGGCCGAAGCTGTTGGCGAAGAAATCGCCCACGGGGGCCTCGACCCCGGGCCGCTCGTCGCCGTCCCAGTAGATCCGCAGCAGCATCTCCTGATGGTTGGCCGAGCCGTTCTTCGCCCAGGGATGCGGCTCGGGGCCGAGGAACGTCATCCAGATATGCGTGATAACCCCCGGACCCTCGACGTCCATCAGGACCTTCGTCTGGCCCGGCGGAACGTTGCTGTTGTCACGGTTGCTGTTCGGGTTGGGTTCGCCTTGCCAGCCTCGCGGGTCCTCGCCCAGCTTGTAGGTCGAGGTGGCCCGCATGCTGCGCCCCTCATGCGGCTTGGCCAACCCGGCCAGAAAGTCTGCCCGGCCGATCGTGCACAGACAGAGAACCAACAGAACCGCCACCGCCTTGATCCGCTCGCTCGCCATACCTCACGCTCCTGACTCGCCGTGCCCACACCGAGGTTCATGCTGCCCACGCTGCAGTGACGATACCCGAACGGTGACCGCACCGTCAAGCCATAGCATCATCTTGCTTGCGCGGCCAGTGCCTCTTGTTGCTTCTTCAGCATGTGGGAGGCGCCGGACTCCGGCAGAGGGATCGTTCGTCGCCCGGCTCAAGGCAGCGATATCCTGCTCCAGCATCTCTGTCAGGTCCGCCGTCTGTGGCGCACCAAGAAAGGCCGCAAAAGCCCCTTCGTGATGCCTCTTCAAGTCGCCCTCTTCGCGTCGCACAGGCCCTACAGCCTTTCCCAAGTAGGCTTTGGCCCGCCCCAGTGCCTCTTGCCAGTCGAACTCGGCCGGCATCGGGTGAGGGACAATCAGCTCGCAGAACGCCAAGGATGCGACCGAATAACCGTCCTCTTTGCGAATCAGGAAGAGGCCGGCGAAGGACAGAACTTGTTCGCATGGAGCCTCTGCGGCCTGTTTCAAGTCACGTAGGCAGTCATCGCACAATCGCTGCTCTCGGTAGTAGAGATGCACCCGCCCTCCAATCTGCGACAACAGATCGGGTGTCGGGAACATCAGGCAGCCATGTTTGTCGCAATGGGCTCCATCGCCATGGTCGGTGTTCCGGCACAGCCCCAGAATGTGACCCAACTCGTGCCTGAGCGTATCGATCCTGGCCTGGTCGGGCCAGGACCGCGCGTAATCGACGTTCCAGAAGATGGTGGACGGGCAGGTGAACAGGACATGAGGCTCACACCTGGCCCCTCTGAACGCCGTCTTGCCGTCGTGGGCAACGATGTGGAGGTACGCCGGTTGCGCGTCATCATCCGGAGGGGGGCCGTCGGTGTACAGGATTGACGCCGCGCTGCGGGGCATGTTCTCGAATTCGCAGGCGGGAATCGGCGGATCGAGAACGACTTCGATGCCGTCCGGCTTGGCACAGTGCTCGCCCAGAAACGCCTTCAATTCGTCGACCAAAAAGGGCGGCAGGTCTACGCCTT
>JAAYBA010000266.1 GCA_012719085.1 Planctomycetota bacterium | reverse complement strand
TTGCGACGCTCGACGCTCTCGATGAAGAAGCCCTCATCGATATTCTCACCCGGCCCAAGAATGCACTCGTTCGGCAGTACAAGCGGTTCTTCGAGATGGAGGACGCCGAATTGGAGTTCACCCCGGACGGCCTGCAGGCACTGGCCCGCAAAGCCCTCAAGCGCGACACCGGGGCCCGGGCGCTGCGGTCGATTACGGAAGAATTGATGGTGGACTTGATGTACCAACTGCCCGAGGAGCCCAAGCCGGCCCAGTACGTCATCACGCGAGAGATCGTCGAAGGCAAAGCCCCCCTCCTGGCGGCACGGCAACAAGCCCGCAAGGAATCGGCCTGACATTGCGATCGTCTCTCGTGTGAGTCGGACGCCGTATGCAAAAGAGATGGCCCAAACGCCATCTCTTTTCTTTTTCCGTCACACCACCCGACGAAGTGACATCGCCCCGCCGGCGAGGGCCGACTACTCGATGACTTCGACTTTCGAGTAGAGCGGAAAGAGCATGTTGTAGATGATGATGGCGTCGCCGTTGAACATGCGGATGCATCCTCGCGAGCCGGCGGTGCCGATCTGTTCGGGCTCCTTGGTCCCGTGAATCGCGAACCCGGTCCTTCCCTTGGCGTCGCCCTCGATGCCGTCCAGCGCGACCCAGCGCGAACCCAGCGGATAATCCGGATCGGTCGCCTTGTACACCCGGCCCGAATCGGGATCGGTCCAGGTCGGCGCGATGAGCTTGCCGCCCTCCTGGACGCGCCACAGACCCGTCGGCGTCTCGTAGCCGGCCCGGCCGAGTCCCACCTTGAAACTCCGCACGTAGACGTCCTGCAGGTACAGGTCCAGCGTAAACGTCGAGCGACAGACCTTGGCATGGAACGGTCCCTTGACGACCTTGATCGTCTTGCCCGCCTGAAGGCTCTGCGGACGCGGGATGTTGTTGATCTGCATCAGAAGCTCATAGGGAACCTTGTTGCGTCGCCCGATGACCTGCAACAGATCGCCCGGCTGAACGGTGTAATTGTCGCACAGCGTGTCGCCCGCGAACGCCGCCGGACCGAACAGCCATTCCTTCGACAGCTTCGCCAGTTCCTCCTTCACTGCCAGACGCTGGCTCGCCGGCATCGGCATCGACAACGCCTCGTTGAGCTTGTTGCGGGCGGAAATGACCTGCCGCGGAGGCGAGTTCAGCATGGCCATCGCCTCGGCCACGACTGCCGCCGCCTTCGCGTCGACCGCCGGCGCCGGCGGCAACACATCGTCGCTCGCCACTGTCGTCGGCTGGGCCGCCTCCTGCGGTGCCGGTTCCTGCCCCTGGGGCCCGGCAGACTGTTCTATCGGGGCCGGTGTCGGCGTCGGCACCGGAGCCGGACGCGTCGTCTGGACCGACGCCGTGGCGGGCTCGATGGCCGCCAGCGCCGGCGTGGCGCGGGCCGGTTCTGCCGCCGCACGGCTCTCGTTCGTCACCTCGTTGGCGCCCGCTTCCTGCGGAACCGTGCCGCTGCTCCGAAACAAAATGAAGACCACCACCACAAAGACCACCACCGAGATGGCCAGATAGATCGTATTGTTCTTCAGCCCCCGTCGTTTCCGTCCTGCACTGGAAGATGAGCGAGCCATCCTATGCTCCTTTC
>JAAYBA010000265.1 GCA_012719085.1 Planctomycetota bacterium | reverse complement strand
TCGCATGACGTGTGCCTGCCATATCGCGTTGGGGGCGCAGATCGGCCGCCGAACGCATCTGGCCTATGGCGGATTGGGTACCGTTATTCACTCGGGTTGCGTCATTGGTGAAAACGTCTATATCGGAACGAATGTCACGATTGGGGGCCGCAACGGCACCGGATGTGTGCCGGTGATCAAGAACAACTGCTTCATCGGTTCGGGTGCAAAGCTTCTGGGCGATATCACCGTTGGCCCGGATGCCGTGATCGGCGTCAATGCGGTTGTGCTCTCTCACGTCCCGGAGCGGTCGTGTGCGGCCGGTGTTCCGGCGAAGATCATCAAGACGAATATCGACCTTTCAGAATATCGTCTCATAGAAGATATGATGCATTACTCGCCTCAGCAGGGGCCCGGCTCGGTCTGATCGCATTGATGATCGCCAAGCCATGTACTATATATCTGTGGCCACGGCATGAAAACAACAGAGTGAGGGACAAAGCCATGGGGACGAAGAGTCGCAATCTCACCTGTTTGCTCTGGACGATCCTCATCTTGCTGCTTTGTCCGCGTGGCGGCCTGTCGCAAGACGACCAGGGGCCGGGTGAGTCGCCTTCTGAAGAAGTCTCGGACATCATCCCCGCGGGATGGACTCTGCTGGACGAGGTTGCGTTCGACTTGTATCTGGAGGCCGGCCGGCACCTCGGCGTGCGTTATGACCCCGCGACACAGACGCTCCACCGAATCGAACCGCGTCGCGACTACGAACTGAAACTGACTGCCGCGGCTGAAGAGGCCGTGAACAGGGCGCCGCGCTGGCTACGTCATGAGTTGACCTGGGTCTTCACGCAGATCCCCGCAGACGATCAGGACCTGTGGGCAGCCGCGATTCACGACGCCAACGATCCCTATGTCGACGAGATTGCCTTCGCCGTCGCGCATTCGTCGCCTCAGTATCTGACCAGTGGCTACGGCAGTCCCGACCTGTTCGTGCGTAACGCCGAGCTGATCTACGAGAACGCCGCTGCGCTCGACTACGTCGAAGTGATCGACGTCGGTTCCTCCGACAGCAACGACGACTACTACTCCACGACTCGCTACGTGCAATCCTTCATCGCCGGCACGCGCAGCGGCGTTCCCAGTGTCACGACGATCGATGCCCCGAGGGATGTCTACTACTGGTACGTTGTCCATCCGAAGGTCTCCAGCGAGATTCCTGCGTTCATCGATCCGCATCTGGTTGAGAGCAATCGGTCGCACAACGAGAACATCGCGCCGCCACCGGCCGGGGCCTTCTGGCGCGATTACTTGTTCAATCACGCCGATCCAGGCTATCCCGTTCTGCGGGATCGCCTGTCGCGATGCACGATCGCCGGCGACGGCACGAGCCTGGGCGGCGACAGCGCCATTGGCGCCGTCAATGGCTGGATCAATGCGTCGATGAGCTTCACGAGTGAAGGCGAACGTCCACATCAGCCGAACCGCATCTACGACAAGCACATTGGCCGCTGCGGCGAATATGCCGACCTGGCGGCTGCCGCCGCGCGCGCCGCCCTGATTCCCTGCACCAGCATCGCCTCGACCTCGACGGACCACATCTGGAACGAATTCTGGCACGAGCGTTGGATCCAGTGGGAGCCGGTGAACAATTCAGTGGACGAGCCGCTTGTTTATGCGACCGGATGGGGCAAGGTCTTCGGCACGGTCTATGAGATTCGCAGCGACGGGCAGGTTCGCAGCGCGACCGACCGCTATACGACCGGCACGGCTACGATCGATCTGACTGTCACCGATGCCCTCGGCCATCCCGTCGATGGGGCCGAGGTGCGCCTGTACGCCAAGAGCCCATCCGCCACAAGGTTCATCTCCGACTTCTACGCGTTGACTGACAACGAGGGATGCTGCTCGTTTGTCGTGGGCGACCGTTTGGACTACGCCGCCCGCGTCACATCCACGATCGGCAGCGAGCCGAACGCGCCGAACCAGCGGATCGAACTGGTCTCGGCGGCGGTCGCAGGCGAACGATATGCGCACTCGGTTACGCTGGCCGGCGTGATGCCCGCACTCGATGCCGCGCCGATCGAGGCCCCGGCTGCTGACGACAGTTCCTATCGGCTCATTGTCTCATTCGCCGTGCCCGAGCAACTGCTTGCCGGCGACGTTTGGGCTGATGACGTGGCCCCATTCACACAGCATCTGGAAAAGGTCGAAGGCGGCCGGATCGACTTCTTCGTGGCCGATGGCGTCGGATACGAGCAGTCTGTCGCTGGAGCGCCCTTCGAGGCGTTCGGTGTCTATCGCCAGGTCGGCGAGCGGCAGATCATCCTCGCGATTCCGCCGACCGCCGATTGGCGCTGCGTCTTTTCCAACGCCGCGCGTCTGAACAACCTCCAGCACCTGGTCGGCACCGTCCGCCTCTATGCCCACTGACCGGTCACCCCGAGACGGGCGACGCGGC
>JAAYBA010000264.1 GCA_012719085.1 Planctomycetota bacterium | reverse complement strand
TCGCCTCGAATTGTAACGCCGTCCGCCGTCCGCTCCACGGGCAGGGTCGTCTGCCAGTAGAACTCGACAGCGTCGCCCCTGGCCAGTTCGTACTCGTCTCGAATCGTCAGCATATCGGGTGACGGCGAATCCCAGGTGCGGACCCATCTCCTGTAATACGCACTCCAGCCGGGGGTCGCGTCGATCCGGGCGTGGAGCGACCGTTCATCACCCTCGCCCATCGGCTTGACGTCGAACGGCAGAGGGTTCAGCGGCGCCGCGCGCTCGGCCGTGCCCACCGGCACGAGCATGTTGTGGCGCTGGCAGTGCTTGTACACCGCGTGAATCGGGTCCTCGTAATCGCAGATCCCCAAGTCGATCGCGAAGGCCTGGCCGGCATACTCGAGCACGAAGCTGCCCTTGTCCTCGTGCGTGTGGCCTGCATTGGCCTTGTTGCCCATGATGAAGATCCTGACGCACTCATTGCCGAGCGACCGTGTCGAAGCGATGTAGCCGATCTCGGGCAGTTCGATGTATGCCGGCAGAGGCGGTCCCGGATCTACCGAGGGCGACAGACCTTTGGTGGCTTGCTTGCTGTGATAGAGCGTGGTCCAGTAGCTGTCGGGGATCAACTCCGTCAGGACGCGGAGCGTGTCCTCGCGGAACACCGGGTCGGAATCGCAGACGGCGATCACGTCGTCGCTCGTGGTGGAAGCGACGACAGCGGCGTAGTTGGACGTCAACTTGACGATCGCCGGGACGAGTTCTGAGACATTGCGGCCCCGGGCCCGCGCATAGTGCGTCATCGCGTTGTAGTTCTCTCGAATCGTCGGGTTCAGATAGCCGGGGCCTTCGAGCGACCCACCGTCCGGCTCGATGACGCTCTCAAGATTGTCGATGGCATCGCCAAGGGCCAGGTCGGTGTACGGCCTGACGCGGGGCCACTCGCGCTCCAGCACGAGATAGGCATACATCCGGCCCGTGTTGAAATAGGCGAGCTGGTTGCAGTGGAAGATGTATTCGTGCCGCCAGGCGACATAGTTGATCGGGCCGATTCCTTCCTCCGCGAGCCGGCGCATCAGATAGGTCCGGCCGGCGTCGGTGAAGACCTCACCCGCCAGATCGAGTATCCTGGCGATATCGGTGGCGGTGTACGAGCGGCGGAACGCCCGGTCCTCCCAGGCGCTGCCGGGCAGGACGGACATGAAGCCTGTGTCCCAATGCTCACTCATCGCCAGCGACAACGCATAGCGAGCGGCCATTCGCAGCGTCTCGGCGTCGCGTAGTACGAGGCCGGCGATGGCGACTTCGGGATTGCCGGAAAGGCGCCGTCGGAATTCGTCCCGCACGCGGCTGTGCGCACTGGTCCGGCCTCCGCTGCCGACGAATTCGCTGATCCCCTTCTCTGGGTGATACTCGCCTACCGCGGCGGCGCGCCGCATGAACTCCGATTCGCCACCTTCCGCTACTACCCGTTCGTGTTCAGTCCGCAGGTCCGCCAACTCTTCGGACGTCAGGAATATGCCGTAGCGTGGCTCGAACCGCAGCGTCGCGTCGGGGGCGACGAGATAGGTATCCCACCGCATGGCGGAGTAGTCCCACTGATCGAAATATTGCGCGAGCCGCTCTGTGTTCTGGAGTCCGATCCAGCGCAGCCACCCCGCAGCGCTGCCCTCGCCGCCTGCTTCGAGTTCCAGGGTGATCGTCTCGATGCGGCGGGCGTCTCGCAGGTCCAGGGCATACTCGGCTCTGTTCTCGGCGGCCGGCTCGGAAACGAACGTGCGCGCGCCTTTGTCCGTGGTCGCTGTCACGCGAACAACGCAGCCCTTCGGCGGCGACAGACGAACGAGCAGATGATCGTACGCCGAGCAATCGACGTCGAACTGCCGGCTCATCCGCAACGCCGGACCCGCTGCCGGCCTCGACGCCCACTCGAAATCGACCGCGCTCCAGTTCTGGCGGATCCGCAAGCCGTGATCGGCCCCAGAATCGATCTTCCACTTGCCAAATCCGCTCAGTTCCGGCACCCAGAACGGCTCGATGATCGCCTCGGCCATGTTGATCGGAACGGGCTTGGGCAACACCGATGTCTCGCCAGCGCCGCGAGCGGGAACAGGCCGCAGAACGAACAGGAATAACCACAGAAGCAGACAGGATCGGATGCGCACAAGCGTTCTCATCGATTCGGCCTCGTACCCATTCGGAACGACAAGGGCGATGCATGCATCGCCCCTACAACAGTATCGTTATGCGGACATCATATGTCGGTTTCTGCCGCGCGGCAACCGACCTCTACAGGCGAGGCATGCCTCGCCGCTACCTCAGCGAGGGGCGACGAGAAGCACAGCAGCCTGGAGCACCGGATCGGCCGCCTCCAGCTCGACCGGCGTAGTCTTGACAGCAAGGTCCGGGGCGATGCCCTGTCCCTCGAGACACGTGCCGTCCGGGCGCAGCGCCTTCCACGAAGGCAGGTAGACCGTGACTCCGTTGCCCAGATCGACCGGCTTGGGATTGCCCGAGCTTCCGTACGAGGCCGCACCGACCAGCTTGCAGCCGGGCACCTGCTTCATCATGAGCAGGAACGCTTCACAACTGCTCATGTTGGCCGGACCCATCAGAACAGCGACCTTGCCGCGATACTTCGGCCGGTCCCGAGGTGCATCGGGACTGGGTTCGAGGATGCGTTCCTGGAGCGGTCCGAACCCGCTTGGCGCGTCCGCGTCGCGATAGACGTGCTTGGCATAGACAACCGGCTTGTCGATGAAGCACCCGGCAAACTCCCCAGCCAGAAGCTCGGCCCCCCCGCCGTTGGGACGCACGTCGATGACCAGGCCCCGCGCGCCAGCCAACTCCCTGAGGGCCACATACACCTGTTCGAGGGCCTGGGTGTGCCTGCTGTCCCAACTGTCGATTCGAATGTACCCGACGCCATTCTCGAACCGGCCGGTGTAAACGACGGCGCTGCGCTTCTGGAACGCGGGAACGACCTTGGCCAGTGTGTCGAGGTTGTAGTTTCGCACGATGTCGCGTTTGAAGGGCTGGACGGTCGTGTCGGCGAGCTCGACCCAAATGTGCATGTCCCGCGCGTGGGCCAGCAATTTGGCGGCCGCTTCGGCGAAGGCAGCGGGGTTCTTGGCGCCTTTCAGAGCAGGCGTGTGTTCGACAAACAGGCCGTCCCAATCTACGCCGCGCAGGTCCTTGTACGAATACTGCGTGTCGATCGCCTCGCGCAGCCTCGAGGCCGCCTGGGCGTTGTCCTGCGCACCCGTTGTAGCCGGTTGCGCCATTCCCTCTGATGCGGCGGTCCGGAATTGCACCGGATAGGGCACCGCCGATTCACCGGCGATGTTGTGGCACTTCTGGGCGGCGGGACAGTTGACGCTGAGCCGGTACTCGTGGTCGCCAGCGAGCTGCACGCGCATCACGAGCGTCCGGCTGTCGGCCCAGCGCGGCCGGCCGACCGTCTTGGGAAACAGCGGCCCCCCGCCGCAGATCGAGTACCCGCCCGTGCTCATGTCCTGATCAAAGACAAAACGCAATTCCCGCAAATCGGGATCGACGTTCAGATCGCCGTTGCGCGGCACCGTCTCGACCACTTTCGGGGGCACGGCCAACAGGCTCGCAGCCGGCAATACCGCAAGAGCCACCCAGACCAAGCCGATCGTTCGCTTC
>JAAYBA010000263.1 GCA_012719085.1 Planctomycetota bacterium | reverse complement strand
GCCGGCGGCAGGGGCGTCAAGGTCTTCGAGATCCTGATCAAGGGCATCGTGAGCCTCATCGTGCTCTGTTTCATGGGTGTCGTCATCAAGCTGAGCATCGATGGTCGGATGAACTGGGGCGAAATCGGTCGGGGCCTGATTCCCGACCTGAGCCTGTTCATGAAGCCGACCGACAAGATCATGCCGCACATCCAGCAGGTCGGCGAGGGCTTCCGGTCCTTCTGGACGAACATGATCGTTGGCCAGCAGCGCGACGTGATGATCAGCGCCGCGGCCACGGCGGTCGGCATCAACATGACGTTCCTGTTGCCGTATTCGATGCTGCGAAAGGGCTGGGACAAGGAGTTCCGTGGTCTGGCCATCTTCGATTTGTCCACGGGCTTGTTCATCCCCTTCATCCTGGCGACGGGGTGCGTGGTGATCGCTTCGAGCAGTCAATTCCATGCCCAGCCGGCACAGGGCCTTGTGGCGAACGAGCCGGGCGGTCTGGTGACCGAACAACCTGCGGCGAATCTCGTGGGGCCCTACAAGGGACTCCTCGCCGACCGCGTCAGGTTCGAGATCGGTGACGAGGCGTTCGGCGAGCTGTCTGCCGAACAGGTGACGGCGGCGGCCGAGGCGCTGCCTTGGGCCGACAAGCGCATGGCGGCCATCCTCGTCAAGCGCGATGCGTTCAACCTCGCCGAGACACTGACACCACTGATCGGCGCCAAGTGGTCGCAATATGTGTTCGGTCTCGGCGTCATCGGTATGGCCCTCAGTGCGGCGACGATGCTGATGACGATCAACGGTTTGTGCTTCTGCGAACTGCTGAATCTTCCGGCTCGCGGCTGGCCCCAACGCTTCGGCAGTCTGATGGTCTGTGTAGGGGCGCTTGGGCCGTTCTTCTGGAAGGATGCGGCGCCGTATCTGGCGGTGCCGACGTCGGTCTTCGCGATGGTGCTGCTGCCCATCGCGTATTTCGCGTTCTTCTTCCTGATGAACCAGGAGAGCTATCTGGGCAAGTATCGTCCGAAGGGCGGCAAGCGCGTCCTGTGGAACGTGCTGATGGCCCTGGCGGCCGGCGCTGCGGCGTTTGGCAGTGTCTGGAGCCTGTGGTCGAGACTCCAGTGGATGGGGATCATCCTGCTGGTGGTCTTCATCGTTGTGGTCGTGGTCGTGCGCTACGCTCGCGCCGACAAGAAGGCGTCCGCTGTGGCATAAGCGAACAGTAGTGGCGGATCATGCGAGCCCGGTACAGACTGATTCCGGGCTCGCGTGTTTTCTGCCAAACGCCGGCTGGTGACGGTGGCGTCCGATTCCCCGGAGGACGGGCAAAAGGGGGGGGCGTTTACCGGGCGGGGACGATCTCAGCTTCCAGCTTGCCCTGTGCGATGGTGAAGTCCTTGAGTCGCACCCATTTGTCCTCTATCTTGAAGACCGGATCGAAAGGCTCTCCGACCAGAAGAGACGCCGCGATCTGGGCACGGATGTCGTCGGTGTCGACGGGCACGGTTTCGAGACGCTCCTGATACATCCGTCGCGCGAGCATCTTGGCTAGCGGCGTGATGTTCACGGCGCCGACCTTGACCCTTGTCACATTCAGGTTGAGCCGTCCCTCGTCATGGAGTTGCGGCTCCAGTTCAACGGTGATGACCAGTCCGGCCCTCTCGATGTCGGCGGTGCCCATCAGGACGATGCGGCCGGGATGAAAGAGCACCGTGGGTGCCGAGAAGACGATGCCTCCCGTTTCTCGCGGCCACTGAAATTGAGTGATGGCTTCATTGAGGGCCCGGTCTTCCAGCAGGAGATGGAAGGGGCGCCGACTCTGGGCGCCGTTGTAAAGCTGCGGGCCGAGGTCGTGGGATAGGTAGGGGTGGACGCGCTCGCTGTCCGAAATGGTCCGCGAGCGAAGCACGGAACTGTAACGGGCCGGCTTATACAGCAGCAGTGCGAGAATGACCACGGCGACGGTCGTGTCGATCAGCAGCCAATAGAAGAGCTTTCGGCGTTTCGATTTCTTCTGTTTCGCCGGTTTCGTGGCCGGCGCCGAGGCGGGCGTTCCACTTTCGATTTCGTCATTGGCCGATATCATGTTTGTGCGATCCTGGGAAACCATCCGCCGGTGACAATTCTCCGGGGCCGCGTACACAACGCCGGCCGACCCGGAGATCGCATCCTCTTTCGTTAGAAGCCGCCGGGCGGGGGAAATAGTTTCCCACAAATGGGCCCGGGAGCCGAATTCTGTCTTGCTCGATCGTTTCGGCGTGATTATAGTGGCTCCGACGTTGATGAAAAAGAGCTTTTTGTTGCCGGGTTCGCGTCAGGTCGGGCACCCCAATGCGGTACGCATAGATGAAGGGGCGCAGTTCCAGACGAGTGATGGCGATCCCCGGGTTTTTGGAAAGAAAGGTTTCTCAGACTATGGCGAGCCACTTTGCGGATCGGTTGTGCGAAGCTGTGCAGGCGAAGAAGACGTCCCTGATCGTCGGGTTGGATCCCGTGTACAGCCGTCTGCCGGCCGCGATCACCAGCCACCGCCAGATGAACGACGAATTCGATGCGGCCGCCGCCGTAGATGCGATTTTCGACTTCTGCACGCAGACGATGCGGATCGTCGCGCCGATGGTGCCGGCGATCAAGATCAACATTGCGTTCTTCGAGAAGTATCTCTGGGAAGGTCTGGAGACGTACTACGCCCTGATCAACGAAGCCAACGATCTGGGGCTGGAGATCATCGGCGACGTCAAACGCGGGGACGTCGGCCATACGGCGGAGATCTACGCTTCGACGCATCTTCAGAATCCCGAGCTGGCCGGTCTGGAAGACACGCTGGCGCCGGATGCGATCACGATCAACGGCTATCCCGGCCTCGACGGCATCGAGCCGTTCGCCCAGATGGCCGATGCGCAGGGCAAGGGCGTCTTCGTGCTGGTGCGCACGAGCAACGCTTCGGCCGCGGCGATTCAGGACTTCACCGATGCCCAGGGGCAGGCCCTGTACGAGAAGATGGCCGAAATCGTCAACGACATCGCCACCAAGCCGGGGCGCGTCGGCAGCAGCGGCTACAGCAACATCGGGATGGTCGTCGGCGGAACCGCCCCGGAAGTGACTGCGGCGCTGCGGACGAAATACGACAAAATCTGGTTCCTGGTCCCCGGTTACGGCTCGCAGGGCGCGACGGCGGCCGATTGCCTGCGGTTCTGCAAGACCGACGGGACCGGGGCGCTGATCAACGCCTCGCGTTCGATCATCTATGCCTACGAGCGACCGAAGTACCGCGACCAGTTCGGCGACGACTGGAAAAAGTGCATCGAGCAGGCGGTCATCGACGCAAAGGTCGAACTGGCCACGGCGATGCAGAGCAAGCTGTAGCCGTCTCGCCGTGTTCTCCTGGGAGTGTGGGCCGGAGCCTCCGTCGTTGTCGGGTGCAACGCATGCAGAAGGGCATTTCCACGGCGAGCGATGTTTCCCAGCCGGCCGAGTTGTGCATGGGCCGGATGTTTGACCGCATCGCGCCGACGTACGACCTCTTGAATCGCCTGCTGTCGTTCGGACGGGATGTCGCATGGCGCCGCAGGGCCGCCCGATGTCTGGGGGGTCGTGGTCCCATCCGCGTCCTCGATCTGGCGACGGGAACGGCCGATCTGCCGATCGCCTTGTTGCGAGAATATCCCCACGTCGGTGACATCGTCGGGCTGGATTGTTCTGAAGAGATGTTGCGGGTGGGCCGGGAGAAGATCGGCCGATGCGGTCTGTCCGATCGGGTGCGGCTCGTGCGGGGCGATGCGACGAGCGCGCCGTTTGCCGATGCGAGCTTTGATGCCGTGACGATGGCGTTCGGAATTCGTAACACGCCGGATGCGATGCGGACACTCGATGAGATTCATCGTCTTCTCTCGCCGGGCGGCACGGTGGTGATTCTCGAATTCTCATTGCCAGGAAACCCTGTCGTGCGAGGGGGATATCTCGCCTACTTGCGTTGGGTCATTCCCGTGATTGGCGCTCTCGTGTCGAGAGACCGACAGGCATATCGATATCTCAACCAGTCAATCGAGGCCTTTCACGGCCCGGCGGCGTTCTGCGCGATGATGGAGCAGGCCGGCTTTCGCGACGTATCCGCCACGCCGCTGACGGGCGGCGTCGCTTCGATCTACAAGGGGTCCAAGGCTTCGAGGGATGTATGAAGGCATCCGATCTGGCAGGCAAGAGAGTTCTGGTGATGGGGCTGGGCCGTTTTGGCGGGGGGATCGACGCGGCGCGATTCGCCGTCGAGGCCGGGGCCCATGTCACCGTCACCGATCTGGCGACCGAAGAGCAACTGGCCGATTCCATGGAACGGTTGGGGCCGTGTCCCGATATCGTGTTTCGGTTGGGTCTGCACGACCCTGACGATTTCGCATCGGCCGATTTCGTGGTGGCGAACCCCGCGGTCAAGCCGGACAACCGCTTCCTTGAAGTGGCCCGGCAGCACGGCAAGGTCGTCACATCGCAGGTGGGATTGTTCTTTCAACTATGTCCGGCCCGCATCGTCGGGATCACGGGCGCCAACGGCAAGAGCACCACGACTACCTTGACGGCCCATCTGCTCGAACGGGCCCAGAGCGACAGGCCCTATGGCAACGTCTGGCTCAGCGGCAACATCGGCGACCAACCCTTGCTGACGATCCTCGATCGAATCGAGCCGAACGATGCTGTGGTCCTGGAACTGTCGAGCTTTCAGATCGAGCAACTGGCGGAGCTGCGCGAGGCTCCGCAGATCGCACTGTTGACGAACCTCACGCCGAACCACCTCGATCGCTACGGCACGTTCGAGGCCTACTCTGCTGCCAAGGAAGGGCTGTTCAAGCACCAGCGATGCGAGGGAGACGCTCCATCGATTTCCCTGTTCAACGCCGACGATGAGGTCGCCGCACGCTGGTTCGACCTCTACAGGGGGCAGGCCGGTCGTATTTGCATGAAGTTCTCGGCCGATGACGTACCCGTCCAGTTCCGCGAGGCTTACCGCCTTCCCGGCCGGGCATACCGGTCGAATCTGGCCGGGGCGATGGCGATTGCGCGATGCCTTGGCGTGGACGACGACGCGATTCAGGCTGCGCTTCCGGAGTTCAAGGCCCTGCCGCACCGCCTCGAACTGGTCACCGAAAGGAACGGTGTGAGCTGGTACAACGACTCCAAGGCGACCACGCCCCTGAGCGGGATCGTGGCGCTCGAAGCCTTCGACCGGCCCGAGATCCTCATTGCCGGCGGCTACGACAAGCACTTGCCGTTCGATGAATTCGGCAGGAAGATCGCTCAGAAGGCCAAAGCCGCCATCCTGATCGGCCAGACGGCCCCGCAGATCGCCCAGGCGATTCGAGCGGGATCGGGCGGCCATTGCGAGGCGCGCATCGAATTCGCCGACTCGCTGGCTCAGGCCGTCCAGAGGGCCCATCAACTGGCCGAGCCGGGCGACGTTGTGCTTCTGAGTCCCGCCTGCGCCAGCTACGATATGTTCGAGAATTACCAGCAGCGGGGCCGGCAGTTTGCCGAACTGGTGCGGGGACTGGCCGTCGAGTTATAGGAAGTTGCCGGCCGGGTGGTACACGCCTTCGAAAAAAATCCCATCTCCTGATCGTGCCCTCTTCTACACAGATCGGCCTTATCGTCCATCATAGCCGAATGTCTCGCCGTTTTCTCGGCGATGCCCTGTAAAGCGGACCCGTCCGGCCGCCGATCTGGACCGTGAACAACACAGTAACGGCCTGGAGACGGGCATCGAAGGACAAACAGACATGAACGCGACGAATGACAGACGAGCAGAGGAGCGATTGCACTACCATTGGCCTATCTGGTTTGCCGAGCATGCCGATGGCGAACTGGCGCAGGGACAGATGTCGGACATTTCGAGCCGGGGCGCGGCTTTCACGTGTTATGCCGATCAGAACTGCCCCTATCCGGGCCAGCAGGTGGCGGCTCGATTCAGCGTCCCGCAATACGGTCGGGACGGCTCGTTCGACATGGTGGATTTCGTCCGTTTCGGTCACGTCTGCCGTGTGGACGACGTCAATAGCATGCTTCGCCGCATTGCGATGCACTTTGCCGAGCCGCTGCCATTCCATCCGGGCGAGCAACAGGCCACCTTCGAGACCGACTCGGCCGACGAGCTGGAATCCCTGGCGGTTTAGCCGACGCCTCCGCGCACAAACAGGGCTGAGAACAGATATCGTCCCCAGCCCTGAAACACCCTTGTAACGGGCCCCGCCTGCCAGCACCCAACGCACGCCTACTTCTTCTGGACCTGTGGTATTCTCGACGGCATGGTGTCGCAGACCTTGGCGATGACCTTCTTGACCTGCTCGCTCTGTTCCGGGGAGAGGGCGTTGCCCGCCACGCCGCCGACCACGCCGCCCGCCACGCCGCCAATGACACGATCGCTCGTGTCGCCGCCGGCCAGCACCGCGCCGGCCGCCGCCCCCGCCGCCGCCCCGACAAACGTGGCCAACCCCTTGCCCGTGCTGCCTGAGCCATTGCCGATCCAGAGAATCGAGGCGTCCTCAACGTCAATCAGCTTGGCCGTCATCTCCATCTTATCTTCATACTTGGGGATATTGATGACCAGAACCGCCTCCACGTTCAGGATTCGTCCGGCCCGGGCGGCGTCCGTATTCGACGTCAGGTCCGAGGCCTGAAACTCCTGCTCCTTCAACAGGGCCGGGATGCCCCGGCGCTCGATGACACCATAACCCCGCTTCATCAGTTCGGGGATGAAGAAGTCGCTGATCTGGTTCTTGACTACGTCGCCGTAGACGCGACCGGTGACCTCCACGATTGCTACCCGATTGAGACTGGTGAAGTCATAACCGGCCAGTGCGTAGCTCTCGCCCTTGCTCGACGCGCACCCAGCCACCAGCGAAGCGCTCATCAGTGTCAGCAGACATACGACTCTCATTGCGTTGACCTCCCGTGTAGATAGACTGCCAATCCGGATTCTGGCTGCTATTGTTACGGCATACGCCCCATCTTGTCAAATGTTTGCATCGACCTGGTCGATGGACGCACCGGACATCTCCTACGGGTATGGAGGCACTTGCCCGGCAACCGGTAACGAAAAAACAGCATCCAGCGCTTCGGCACACCCCGCGCGATCGAAGATGACAGCTCTGCAATTTTGTGGTAGACTGAGGTGAGTGGGCAGGGGAGAGGACGCCCTATGGACGCCTGTTTGGAGAAGGATGGCCAGAAAGTTCACATTGCAGTCCCGGACGGCAGCCGGGGACATCGATTTTTCCGCCGACCTGAACCGCGAACAACTGGCGGTGGCGACGGCCCCCGGCGGGCCCATGCTTGTGGTCGCCGGGGCCGGCAGCGGCAAGACCCGTGCCCTGACCTACCGACTGGCCTGGCTGGTCCACCATGGGATCGACCCGTCGCGGATTCTTCTGGTGACCTTTACGAATCGGGCGGCCCGCGAGATGCTTGGCCGGGTCGAGGTGCTCGTCAAGCAGAAGACCCGCGAGATCTGGGGCGGCACCTTCCACCACATCGCCAATCGCATCCTGCGCATCCACGGCAAGCTCCTGGGAATCTCGCCCGATTTCACCATCCTCGACCGGGAGGACGCCCGCGACCTGCTGGCCTCGTGCGTTGACGAGGCGGGCATTGACATTCGCCAGCGGCGCTTCCCGCAGAAGGCGGTGCTGGCGGCGATCTCGTCGTTTCTCCAGAACACGCTCGAATCGCTCGACGAAGTCCTGAGCAAACGTTATCCGATGTTCGTCGAGGAGATCGGCGGCATCGAGAAGGTGCTGGTGCTGTACACGGAGAAGAAGCGTCTGCGGCAACTGCTGGATTTCGACGACCTGCTCAGCGCTTGGCTGAGGCTGATGGCCGAGCACCAGGACGTGCGCGATCAGCTCGCCGGCCAGTTTTTGCACATCCTCGTCGACGAGTACCAGGACACCAACAAGATCCAGGGCGCGATCATCGATCTGCTCGCCGCCCGGCATCGCAACCTGACGGTGGTCGGTGACGATTCGCAGTCGATCTACAGCTTTCGCGGAGCCAACTTCGAGAACATCATCACGTTCAAGGACCGCTACGCAGACGCCCGCGAGTACAAGCTCGAAACGAATTACCGCTCGGTGCCCGAGATCCTGACCCTGGCCAATGCGAGCATCGCCCGGAATGTACGCCGGCTTCCGAAGAACCTTCAGGCGATCCGCTCGTCGGGCCTCAAGCCGGCGATCGTGCCGTGTCACGACCACTACACGCAGTCGCGATTCATCGCCGAGTACGTCCTGCACCTGCTCGACGAAGGCCGCACGCTTGCCGATATCGCGGTGCTATACCGCAGCCACTGGCACTCACTGGAGATCCAGCTCGAATTCCAGCGGCGCAACATTCCGTTCCACATTCGGGGCGGCCTGCGTTTCTTCGAGCAGGCCCACATGAAGGACATCCTGTGCTACCTGCGGGTGATGCAGAACCCGACCGACGAACTCGCCTGGCTGCGGCTGCTCAAGATGCTGCCCCGCGTCGGCAGCGCGCTGTCGCGTCGGGTCTGGCGGCACATCAGCGATTCGGCCGATCCGGTCAAGGAGGTCTTCACCGTCGAGACGGCCAGCCTGCTGCCGGCCAGCGCGCGGCCGTTCTACGAGGATTTCGCGGCGCTCATCAAGGACGCACGCGAGATCGACTCGCCCGCCGAGATCATCGACCTCGTGCTCAAGCGGTCGTATGAGGACTATCTGGTCTCGCACTATGACGGCGCGTCGCTGCGGAAAGAGGACATCAACGGACTGGCGAACTTCGCGTCGCAGTACAAGAACGTCGAGGCGTTTCTGGCCGACGTGGCGCTGGCGGGGGAGTTCAGCGGCGAGAACGTGGTAGCCGGGCCGGACGAGCAGGAGTTTGTGATCCTCAGCACCGTGCACCAGGCCAAGGGGCTCGAATGGCCTATCGTCTTCATCCCCTGGCTCTCCGACGGGCGGTTTCCATCGGATATGGCGATGAACCGCAAGGAGGAGCTGGAGGAAGAGCGGCGGGTCTTCCACGTGGCGGTCACGCGGGCGCGGGATGAACTGTACCTGATCGTCCCCGAAATCTACCGCAATCGCGGCGGCAACCTGGTCATGATGAAGCCCAGCCGCTTCCTCACGGAACTATCTCGCGAATTGACCGAGCAGATGGAACTGGAAGAAGGCCTGCCCCATCTGATCGGCGGCAACGAACGAAACTGCCTGCCCCCCGGCGAGCAGACGTAGCAGGCCTCGCCCAAGACGGCGCAGCAGAAGAGGCCGAGCGGTATGACTCGGCCTCGCGGTGCGGCTCCGCGACGCCGTCCTTGTGCTTCAAATAGATCCGACACATCGCGTCCCTGCTGCCGCGCCGACACCTCAGAACCAGTAACCTGTCTTCCAGCATCGATCCACCTGCCCGATTCGCACCACCTTGACGATCGTCCACCATCATAACGACCGACCCGGGGGCATTTACATACGCCGATGCGAATCGCGCGCAGATTTCCGCGTATGGAAGAAGGGCCGGACCTCCGCGGTCCGGCCTCTGAATCGGCTCTCGATGGGGTCATGGGCCGGATTCACCGCTCTTGTTCCTCGGAGAAATGCGTGGCCTTGGGGAAGTCCCGCAGGAATCGGCCGATTTCCTGGTCGTGGTTCTCCGCTGTCGTCCAGGTGAAGTGCTGGATGCTCCAGGTTCCGCGATCGCGGCGTAGCGAGATCACGGCGCATCTGGATTGGCCTTCGGCGATCTTGAACGTGGACGTGACCGCCAATGCCGCGTTGTCCTGCACGTAGGTGTCCTCGATCCTGATGTTCCCCAACCGGGTCGATCGGCTCATCACGCCGGCAACGCGCGAGGCCATCCGTCTGTCGTTCTTCAGCATCTCCATGGCGTCACCCGTCCGTCCCTCGTGCATCGCGGCAAACAGCCCATGCACTACCTCCTTGACCTGCCCGCTCGCCATCTCCGGCGGTATGGATTCGGCCGTACTCGCTTCCGCCGGCCTGGGATCGCTGCTCATTCCTTCCTCGACTGGCCGCATTCTGGCCCTGAAGTCCTCGTACAGTCCGGGTGTGTTGCGAACCTGCCCGGCCAGTTGCAGGAGGCTGTTGTATGCCATAAAGTCCGGGAGCGTCAGGTCTTCAGACAGTTCCGGCATCGCCTCTGTCAGATACTCGGCGAACCGTGCGCGGGTGACGACCCAGCTTGTCAGGGGTGGTGTTACGATCCGCGTGGCATTCGGATCTGTGACATGAGGTTCTATCACGGCGATCGTCTCCTTGGTCGGCTCCTCGCTCGACAGCATCTCTTGCGGCGTATAAAGGGCCCACACGTATACTCGGTCTGCCTTGCGGGTTTGCATCAGATAACGGCCGACATAATGCGTGATCGTGAACGCCGCGTTCTCATCCCAGAAGGCGACCGATCCATACCGTCCCCGATTCCCACCCGAAATAGACATCAATCCGCAGAGGGCGGCGGGCGGCTGAGGCAGGGGGCCGCCGAACGTCAGGTT